>NZ_JBKIBX010000010.1:165084-191801 GCF_046557895.1 Methylobacterium oryzisoli
CGCCGCCGCCACCCGGGCGGCGGCCTCGGCCGAGCCCTCGGCGGGCGGGGGCAGGATCAGGTCGGCGGCGGTGACAGCCGGCACCTCGATCTGCAGGTCGATGCGGTCGAGCAGCGGGCCGGAGATCCGGGCTTGGTACTGGGCCATGCAGCGGTCGTTCGGCCCGCGCCGGCAGGCGAAGCCCGGCTCGGTCGCCTGCCCGCAGCGGCAGGGATTCATCGCGGCCACGAACTGGAACCGGGCCGGGTAGGTCACCCGGTGGTTGGCGCGCGCGATCATCACCTCGCCGGTCTCCAGGGGCTGGCGCAGCGAATCGAGCACCTGCGGGTGAAATTCGGGCAACTCGTCGAGGAAGAGCACGCCGCCATGCGCGAGCGACACCTCGCCGGGCCTGGCCCCGATCCCGCCGCCGACGAGGGCCGCCATCGAGGCCGAGTGGTGGGGCGCGCGAAAGGGCCGCCGGTTCGACAGGGCGCCGTCCTTGAGCACGCCCGCCACCGACTGGATCATCGAGACTTCGAGCAGTTCGCGCGGCCCGAGCATCGGCAGGATCGAGGGCAGGCGGGAGGCGAGCATCGACTTGCCGGCCCCGGGCGGCCCGTTCATCAGGAGGTTGTGGGCACCCGCCGCCGCGATCTCGAGGACGCGCTTGGCGCCCTCCTGGCCCTTGATCTCGCGCAGGTCCGCCACGGGTCCGGCGGGCGCCGCCACGGCGGCCTGCGGGCGGGCCATGACCTGCGTGCCCTTGAAGTGGTTGGCGAGCTGGATGAGGGAGCGGGGCGCCAGCACGTCCATGTCGCCCCCTGCCCAGGCCGCCTCCGGCCCCGAGGCCGCCGGGCAGATCAGGCCGAGCCCTCGCGCATTCGCCGCCATCGCGGCCGGCAGCACCCCGGCTACCGCGGTGATGCCGCCGTCGAGCGCCAGTTCGCCGAGCACGCAGTAGCCCCCCAGCGCGTCCGCCGGCAGCGCCCCGATCGCGCCCATCACGGCGAGCGCGATCGGCAGGTCGTAGTGCGAGCCCTCCTTGGGCAGGTCGGCCGGGGCGAGATTGACGGTGATGCGCTTGGCCGGGAGCGCGAGGCCCGAGGCGATCAGCGCCGCCCGCACCCGCTCGCGCGATTCCGCCACCGCCTTGTCGGGCAGCCCCACCACCATGAAGGCGACGGTGCCGGGGGCGATCTGCACCTGCACGTCGACGGCGCGGGCCTCGATCCCCTCGAAGGCGACGGTGGCGACGCGCGTGACCATGCGGGGTTCGTCCGAAGCAGGTTCCGCAAGGGTAGGCGCAAGCGTGGCCGTTCTCAACCCCCGTCCGTGCACGCCCGCGGCCCCGGCGCGGTGCTCAGCCACAAATTGCAAGTTTATCCGCAGACAACCGGCATGGTTTATGCGAGACGAAGGCAGGGCGAGATTTCGCAACGGCCCCGCTGGCACTGCGGCGGCGGTGGAACGTTGTGTCGGCACTCGCCTGCAGCGCGTGAGGAGGCAGCATGACGACCCGCCCCAAGCAGCACCCGCTCCTGGCCATCACCTACCCGGTCGCCCTGCTGACCGGCGCCCTCGTGGTCGGATCCTGGCTCCTCAGCGGCGCCACGGAGGCCGAGGCCGTCGCGGTGGCGGATCTCGGAGAGCCCTGAGGGCGGTCGCGCGCACGCGCAGCCGACCGTCACCGTCTCGAAAGCCGTCACGCCCCACGGCGACGCTGAGGCGCGCGCCTGCGCGCGAGGGACAGGTCGTCCCCCACGCCACCATCACGGGCCGCTTTTTCCTAGCGTGACGGGCGGGGCCGGACCGGCTATGCGTCCCCCGCCCCAGGACCCGTAGCTCCGAGGGCCGGATCTCAACGCTGCTGCCGGCCGCGCCCGCAGACGTTGAGATCTTGTCCCCGGTCGGGGCGGGGAAGCCTCGACGAAGCCGTGCCAGCCGCGCGGGAAGAACGCCGGAACGCCGCACCGGAGGGCCTGCCTCCTGCGCCAGCTACGCGCTCTTGAGCCGCTTCGCCGCGCGCTTCAACGTCTCGTTCACGCGCGTCTGCCACCCCTCGCCGGTCGCCTTGAACGCTTCCACGACATCGCGGTCGAGGCGGATCGTGACGGGCACCTTCGTGACCTCCGCCTTCGGGCGGCCCCTCCGGCGCGTCAGGGCCGCGTAGAGGTCGGGCGGCAGCACCTCGGCGGCTGGCCGCATCCTCGCGAACTGCTCTGCCGTGATCTCGGGGTTGTCCGGGTCCTGCGCGATCCCGGCCTGGATCTCCGCCTCTTCAGCATCCGTGAGGGGCGGAACGCTCGCCTTACGCTTCGTCATATCGGTTCCTCTCGCTCCGGCTGGCCCGCCGCAAACTGATGGCCGAGATGGCCTCGCTGCCGACGAGGGCGAAGACCAGTGACACGAGCCGCCCGTCGAGGAAGCCGACCGCGAGGAAGCGCGGGCGGCCATCCGGGCCGGGCTTGGCCGCCTCGACCAAGGCGCTCGCCCACTCGAACCGGTCCCGCGCATCCGGGAAGTCCATCCGGTGTTTCCGGAGGTTGCTCTCGCGCTTGCGCTCGTCCCAGATCATCAGCATGGGTCAAGCGTTTATGCGAAAAGGCGCGCGGACAGGCTTTTTTGTGCGTACACAAAAGCGAAGCGCGGCGAGGGTGGGATGCGGCAGCCGGCCCCCGGCCGCCGGACGAGGGGCTTGCCGACCGACCGGCGCACGGGTACTCACGGACAGGGTTTCGGCCGTCGATTCTGTCGCCGAAACCCTCGTCGGCCCTCAAGTCCTACGACAAGGGTTTGAGAATAGGGACGAAGGGCCCGTAGCTCAATGGTTAGAGCCGGCCGCTCATAACGGTCTGGTTGCAGGTTCGAGTCCTGCCGGGCCCACCATCCGTTTCCTCCGATGGCGCGAGCAGCCTTTCACTCAGGCATCGACCAGCCTGAGGCAGATCACGCCGCAGACGATGAGGGCGAGGCCGAGGAGACGCGGGGGCGAGGCGCTCTCGCCCAGGGCGAGGATGCCGGCCAGGGCAACACCGAAGGCGCCGATGCCGACCCAGACGGCGTAGGCGGTACCCACGGGGAGGCTCCGCAGCGCCGCCGCCAGCAGGACGAAGCTGGTCACCGCGCTCACGACGCCGACGACGCTCGGCCAGAGGCGGGTGAGGCCGCCGGCTTCCTTGAGCGCGAGCGCCCAGACGATCTCCAGCAATCCGGCGCCGACGAGCATGATCCAGGGCATGGTGGATTCCTGGCGAGGAGAGGAGTGCATTGATCTCACGCGCGAACGGTCACGCGAGGGCGAGGGCGGCGACGCCCGCGAGCAGCACGGCCACGCCTGCGAGCCGCAGGCCGGAGACCGGGCGCCGCGGCAGGCGGAACCAGCCGTAGCGGTCCACCAGCACCGAGGCCGCCTGCTGGCCCGCCACCGTCAGGCCCACCGCCCCGGCGGTGCCGATGACCGGTATGGCGGTGAACACCGTCGTGACGTAGGCCGCTCCGGCGACGCCGCCGAGCCACCCCCACCAGGGCATGGCGTGAAGGCCGGCGAGGCGGGGCCGGGGCTGGCGCAGGAGGGCGGTGGCGAGCAGCAGCACGCCCGCCATGGCGAGGGTCGCGACGAGGAAGCTGACCGCCCCGACCGCGAACGGTGCGCCGAGATCCCGCCGCAGCAGGCCGTTCACCGCGCCCTGGACCGGCAGCACCGCGCCGGCGGCGAGGGCGAGCGCGGTCCAGCCCGGCCGCTCGGGCGAACGCGCGGCCGCACCCGCGCCCACTCCCACGCCCTCCTGGCCCCGCACGATCAGCGCCGCGCCCGCCAGCACCGCGAGCGTGCCGCTGAGGGCCACCGCCGTGGCGGGCTTGGCCGCGACGCCGAGCAGCCCGAAGGTGTCGAGCGCCAGCGAGGCCAGCATCTGGCCGGCGATGAGCAGGCCCACCGTGACCACGGCGCCGAGCCGGGGGAAGAGCAGGAGGGTGGACACCACGTAGAAGGCCGAGGCGGTGCCCCCGGCGGCGTGCCACCACGGCACGCGCGGCAGGCCGGCGAGCGCCGCGAGCGTGCCGGTGAGCAGCGCGACGAGCAGCAGCAGCCCGCTGCCGACGCCGAGTTGGAGGGCGGTGGCGCCGAAGGGGCTGCCCACCGCGCGGCTGAGCTGGGCATTGGCGCCGGCCTGGACGGGGAGCAGCGCGCCGGCGCCGAGCGCCGCGGCCACGAACAGGGCTTCCATGTCGCGGGGTCCTCGTCCGGGCGCCGGTCAGACGGCGGCGGCCCGGGGGGGCTGCGCCGGCACCAGCAGCCCGCGCTGCACGGCGGGGCGCCGGCCGACGGCCGCGAACCAGCGGGCGAGATGGGGATGGGGGTCGAGCGCGAAGCCGAGCTTGCCCACCGCCGCGTTGATCCACGGCCATGTCATCACGTCGGCGAGGCCGTACTCCGCCCCGGCCAGATGGTCGCTGCGGGCGAGTTGCCCGTCGAGGACGCCCAGCACGCGCTGCGCCTCGCGCTCGAACCGGGCGATGACGGCGGGCCATTTCTCCTCGGCGAAGACGGCGAAGTTCCAGTACTGGCCGAGCGTCGGGCCGACATGGGCGGCCTGAAAGAGCATCCACTGCAGAGCGGCCGTGCGCTCCTCCTCGCGCGCGGGCCGCAGCACGCCCGCGCGCTCGGCGAGGTAGAACAGGATCGCCCCGCTCTCCCACACCGTCCGGCCGCGGTCGGGATCCACCACGACCGGGATCTTGCCGTTGGGGGTGAGCGCCCGGAACGCGGGCGTGCGCTGGTCGCCGCGGGCGATGTCCACGACGCGGACCTCGTAGGGCAGGCCGGTCTCTTCCAGCATGATGCTGGCCTTGTGGCCGTTGGGCGTCTGGTCGGTGTGAAGCTGGATCGGGGTCATCGGGGCCTCCCGGGGGACGGGTCGTTCCCCCGTCGCGGTGCCGCGACACTGGCCTGCGCGGACCTGTCAGGCGACGTGTCTGCTCGCCCAGTCGGACTGCAGGAATGCACAGGGTGCGGCGCGCAGCGGGCCTTGCGGATCCGGTGCGTCGAGAAGGAATCGCCCGACAAGGCGCTCGCCTCCGCGGCGCCCGCGCGGTAGTGTTCTGCGATGGCGCACACCCCCCGGCATATCGCGTGGGACGACCTGCACTACGTGCTGGCCGTGGCCGATCACGGCGGCCTCGCGGCGGCGGCCCGCGCCCTGGGGGTGAACCACACCACCGTGCTGCGGCGGGTCAACGCCTTCGAGGCGGCGCAGGGCCTGCGCCTGTTCGAGCGGCTGCCCACGGGCTACGCCCTGACGGCGGGCGGCGAGGAGATGCTGGCGGCGGCCCGCCGGATCTCGGGCGTGGTGACGGATCTGGAGCGCCGCTTGGCCGGCCGCGACCTGCGCCTTGACGGCACCGTGCGGGTGGCGACCACCGACACGCTGGCGGCCTCGGTGCTGCCGCGCCACCTCGCCGACTTCCGGGCGCGGCATCCCGGCATCGTGGTGGAACTGGTCGTCGGCAACCGGGTCGCCGACCTCACCCGGCGCGACGCGGACGCGGCCGTGCGGCCGATGACGGCCCCGCCCGAGGCGCTCGTCGGCCGGCGCGTATGCGGGATCGCCTTCGCGGTGTACGCGGCACCGGGCGCCGAGGCGGGCCCCTGGCTCGTCCCGGACGAGGCGCTGGCGGGCAGCACGGCCGGGCGCTGGGCGCGCACGCACGTGCCGCCGGACGAGGTCGCCGCGCGCGCCGACAGCCTGCTCACGCTGCGCGACCTGGCGGCGGCCGGGCTCGGGCGGGCGATGCTGCCCTGCTACCTCGGCGACGCGGCGGGTCCGGTCGGCCTCGTCCGCCTCGGGGCGGTGCTGCCCGACGCGGCCACCGAGTTGTGGCTGCTGACGCACGAGGACCTGCGCCGCACGGCGCGGGTGCGCGCCTTCCTGGCCCACATGGCCGAGGCGCTGGCGGGCGAGCGCGAGGCGCTGGAGGGCCGGCGCCCCGCCTGAGTCTCCGTCCGGCCTCGCCCCTCGCGCCGCGGCGCGGGAGGCTCCGCCGTCACCGCCGCTCGTAGAGCAGCCGCGCCCGGATCGTGCCGTCGAGCTGGCGGATCTCCTCCAGCAGCGCCTCGGCGTCGCCGTCCACCGCGTCGGTCTCCAGCACCACGTAACCGATCTCGCCGTCGGTCTGGTAGAACTGGGCCGCGATGTTGATGCCCTGGCGGGCGAAGACGTCGTTGAGGCGCCGCAGCATGCCGGGCAGGTTGCGCTGCACGTGGATGTAGCGGGTGCCGAGCGGACGGGCGGCGAGCTGCACCTGCGGAAAATTCACCGCGCCCACCGTCGAGCCGATGTCCGAGTAGTCCACGAGCTTGCGCGCCACCTCGGCGCCGATGCGCTCCTGCGCCTCCTCGGTGGAGCCGCCGACATGCGGGGTGAGGATGACGTTCTCCAGCCCCTGGAGCGGCGAGGTGAAGCGCTCCTGGTTCGAGGTCGGCTCGACCGGGAAGACGTCGACCGCCGCCCCGCGCAGGTGGCCGTCGCGCAGCGCGCCCGCGAGCGCGTCGAGGTCCACCACCGTGCCGCGGCTGTTGTTGATGAGGTAGGCGCCGGGCTTCATCGCCCGGATCTGCGCCTCGCCGATCATGGCGTGGGTGGCCGGCGTCTCGGGCACGTGCAGCGAGACCACGTCGCTCTGCGCCAGGAGGTCGTCGAGGGTGTCCACCGGCTCGGTGTTGCCGTGGCGCAGGCGGTCGGTGAGGTCGTGGAAGATCACCCGCATGCCCATCGCCTCGGCGAGGTTCGAGAGCTGCGAGCCGATGTTGCCGTAGCCGACGATGCCGAGCGTCTTGCCGCGCACCTCGAAGGAATTCGCCGCCGACTTGTCCCAGCCGCCCGCATGGGCGGAGACCGAGCGCGGCACGATGCGGCGCAGCAGCATCACGATCTCGCCGATGACGAGTTCGGCCACCGAGCGGGTGTTGGAGAAGGGCGCGTTGAAGATCGGGATGCCGCGGCGGCGCGCGGCGGCAAGGTCGACCTGGTTGGTGCCCACCGAGAAGCAGCCCACCGCGATCAGCCGGTCGGCGGCCTCCAGGGCGGCCTCGTCGAGCTGGGTGCGCGAGCGGATGCCGAGGATGTGCGTGCCCCGCAGCGCCTCGCGCAGGTCGGCCGGGGGGAGGGCCTTCGCCAGCCGGGTGACGTTGGTGTAGCCGGCCGCATTCAGGAGCGCGACGGCGCTGTCGTTGATGCCTTCGAGCAGAAGAACGCGGATCTTGTCCTTCGGCAGGGAGAGCTTGTCGATCATCATCTCGGGGTCCGGCGGTGCGGGCAGCTGGCGGCGAGCGATAGGAGAGGCGTGCGCGCGACGCAACACGCCACCGCATCGCCGTGCGGAAGGCAGGGCTGCGCCGGGCGCGGGCCGGGGCGACCGCGTGCCCCCTTGCGGCCCGGCCCCGCCCGTGGTGTGGCGGCAGCCTCACGTGCCAGGGGTGCCCGATGCCGCTCTCACCCACGATGCGCCGCGCCGCGATCCCGCTCCTCGTCTTCGTCCTGGGGCTGGCCGCGCTCGGGCTCGTCGCCGTGACCCTGCTCGGCCGGCCAGCGGTCACGGCCAGCGCCGTCGGCGGCCCGTTCACGCTCACGGACCAGACCGGCCGCACCGTGACCGAGAAGGATTTTCTGGGCCGCCCCCACCTCGTCTTCTTCGGCTTCACCCGCTGCCCGGACGTGTGCCCGACCACGCTTCAGCAGATCTCGGACGTGCTCGCCGCGCTGGGCCCCAAGGGACGGGACGTGAAAGCCCTGTTCGTCAGCGTCGATCCCGAGCGCGACACGCCCGCGGCGCTCAAGCAGTACCTCGAGAGCTTCGATCCCCGCATCGTCGGGCTCACGGGCTCGCCGGAGGCGGTGGCGCAGGCCGTCAAGGCCTACCGCGCCTACAGCCGCAAGGTCCCCCTCAAGGACGGGGACTACACGATGGAGCACACCTCGCTCGTGTACATCATGGATGCGAGGAACGGCTTCGTCGGCTCGCTCAACCTGATGCGGCCGGCCGCGGATGCCGCCGCGGAGGTGGCGCGGCAGCTCTGATGAGGCGCGCTTCGGCGGTGCATCACGTCAGCCGCCCGCTGCGCGACGTGGCGGCGAGCCCGTGCTCGGTCTTGTTCCAGCGTGCGGGCGCACGGATGAGCTCGATCAGGCCGAGCCAGGCCGCGGCGCTGACGAGCAGGAAGTAGACCGGCAGGAGACCGACCCAGGGCAGGAGCCCCCACCAGCGCCGCCGGATGCAGCCGACGATGGCGGGCAGCAGCATGGCGGCGAAGCCGGCCAGGAAGAGGACGAGGGCGAGGCCGGTGAGCAGGTTGGCGGCGAGGCTGGTGTCAGCCGGCAGGGGACGGGCCAGGAACCGCCATCCGGCCATCCCGATCAGCACCGGGTAGGCGAGGGCCGACAGGACCGTGCCGGGCACCATCGCGGCGGCGGCCAGCAGGCCGAGCGGCCCGAGCTGCCCCAGGGCGTGGCGCGGGCGGCGGCTGTGGGTGATCGTGGTCTGGACGAAGCCCTTCATCCAGCGGGTGCGCTGGCGCAGCCAGGGGCCGACGCGGGCGGGCGCCTCCTCCAGTGTGGAGAGCGGCAGGTCGCCGACATGGTAGCCGGCGAGCGCGAGACGCAGGCCGAGATCGGCGTCCTCCGTGACGTTCCAGGCGTCCCAGCCGTGCAGCGCCCGCAGGGCCGCGGTGCGGAAATGGGTCGTCGTGCCGCCGAGCGGGACCGGCAGCCGCCACGCCGACAGGGCTGGGACGAGCACGTCGAACAGGGCCGCGTATTCCAGCGTGAAGCAGCGCGTGAGCCAGGAATCGGCGGTGTTGTCGATGACGAGGCGGCCCTGCAGGCAGGCCGTCCGCGGTGAGCTTCCCGCGAAGAGTGCGGCCGCAGCGCGCAGCTGGCCCGGCTCGGGCACGTCCTCGGCATCGTAGACCACGAGGTGCTCCCCGCGGGCGAAGGGCAGCGCGACGTTGAGCGCCCGGGGCTTGGTACGGGGCAGGCCGGGCGGGGCCACGATCACCTCGAACCAGCCGGGATTGGGCACCGCCGCGAGGGCGGCGGCGGTGGCGGGATCGTCCGCCTCGATCACGAACTTCACATCGAGCTTGGCCCGCGGATAGTCGAGCCGCGCCAGCGCACGCACGAGGCGCGGCACCACCCGGGCCTCGCGATGGAGGGCGACCAGCACCGTGTAGACCGGAAGCGCGGCCTCGTCGGCGCGGGCCGCCTCCGGCAGCGGCGCGGGCCGCAGGCACGGCGCGGCGAGGCGGAAGGCCGTCATGGCGAGGAAGAGCAGGTTGAGGAGCGCGAGACAGCCGGCCTGGATCCAGGCCGGTGCGCCGAGCACGAGCGGCACCGCCGCGAACGCGAGGCCCAGGGCCAGCCACTGGGCCGGGTCCGGCCCAGGCCGGAAGGCCCAGGCCGGGGCGCGCCGCTCCAGCCCCTCCGCCGCCTCGCGTGCCGCCGCCTCGCCGCTGCTGCGCAGCAGCGCCGCGTGCAGCACGGAGGGGGCCGTGATGGCGGGACGCGGCCCGTCCTCCCGTCGCAGCAGGCGGGCGATGGCCGGGCCGCGCGGGGCCGCCACCCAGGAGGCCGGGGCGCCGGGCTCCAGCAATGCCGTGCCGGCGGCGAGACGGCTGAGGTGACAGGCATCGGAGGCCAGCGGCAGGTCGGGGCCGAGATAGGGAGTGCCGAGCGCCCGGGCGAGGGCGCGGTAATAAGCCTCCTCCGCCATCAGCCCGGAGGTCAGGAGGGCGGTCGCGCCATCCACCCCGGCGCGCCGGGCCTGCGCGGCGGCGCGAAGCAGCCGGTCCGGCGATACACCCTGCCAGACCAGGAACGCGAGGTCGGGCGGGAGCGCGAGCGCCTGCGCGCGAAAAGCGGATCGGGCCTCGAACGACACCACGGACTCCCCGCGTGACGGGATCGTGCTAAGGGAAGCCTATGGGTCTGCGCCGCGTCATGACATCCCTTCTGCGCGTATCGCGCGGTTTCCGTACAACCGTGGCTTATATGCCGCAAGGGAAGGGGAGTTGGGCGATCGGGCCGACCGCGGCCGTTGCCGCCCTGGCGCCACTCCTGGCCGCGGCCGCCGAGCCGGTCACGATCCCGAATTTCTGGAATCCCCGCGCCCGGCTGGAGCGGCCCGAGCCGCCGCAGACCACCCGGGCGATCCGCTTCCTCACCGACGACGAGTTTCCGCCGCTGCACTTCGCCGGGCCGGACGGCAACCCGACCGGCTTCGCGGTCGAGCTCGCGCGGGCGGCCTGCGAGAAGCTGAACCTGACCTGCACCGTGCAGGCGCGCCGCTTCGACACGCTGCTCGACGCGCTCTCGGCCAACCAGGGCGACGTGGTGGCGGCCTCCGTGCCGCTGACACCGGCCCTGCGGGCGGGCTATCTGGCGACGCGACCGTACTTCCGCTGGCCGGCGCGCTTCGCCGCCCGCACCGATCGGGGCGTGCCGGAGCCGAGCGCGGCGGCGCTCGCCGGGCGCAGCACCGGCGCCGTCGCCGGCACGGCGCACGAGGCCTACCTGAAGGCGTTCTTCCGCGTGACGCCCCGGACCTTCCCGGATCTCGCCTCCGCGGAGGCCGCGCTCCGGCGCGGGGAGATCGACTACCTTTTCGCCGACGGCGTGTCGCTCGCGCTCTGGCTCGGGGGCGTCGACGCCGCGGGCTGCTGCGCCTTCGTGGGCGGCGACTACCTGGAGAACCGCTACTTCGGCGAGGGCATCGGCCTCGTCACCCGCAAGGAGGACGAGGTGCTGGCCCGCGCCCTCGACGACGCGCTCCAGCGCCTCTGGGACGAGGGCAAGTACGCCGAACTCTACCTGCGGTTCTTCCCGGTGAGCCCGTTCTGACCCGGATCGCTCAGGCCGCGGCGCGCCGCTCGGGGTAGAGCCCGAGCAGGCCCTCGGCCGAGGCCGCGCCGACGCCGCGCTCGGTGATGAGGCCGGTGACCAGCCGGGAGGGCGTGACGTCGAAGGCGGGGTTGGCGACCGGGCTGCCGGGCGAGACCACCGCCACGGTGGCGAAGCCGCCCTCGTCGGTGCGGCCGGTCAGGTGCGTCACCTCGCGGGCGTCCCGCTCCTCGATCGGGATCTGGGCCACGCCGTCCGTCAGCGCCCAGTCGATGGTGGAGAAGGGCAGGGCGGCGTAGAACGGCACGCCGTTGTCGTGGGCGGCGAGCGCCTTCAGGTAGGTGCCGATCTTGTTGCACACGTCGCCGGTGGCGGTGGTGCGGTCGGAGCCGACGATGCAGAGGTCGACCGCGCCGTGCTGCATCAGGTGCCCGCCCGCGTTGTCGGCGACCACCGTGTGGGGCACGCCGTGGGCGTTCAGCTCGAAGGCGGTGAGGGCCGCGCCCTGGTTGCGCGGCCGGGTCTCGTCCACGTAGACGTGGACCGGAATGCCGGCATCGTGCGCCACGTAGATCGGCGCCAGTGCGGTGCCCCAGTCGACGGTGGCGAGCCAGCCCGCGTTGCAGTGGGTGAGGACGTTGACCCGCCCGCCCTTGGCGGAGGCCGCCCGGGCGATGAGCCGCGCCCCGTGCTCGCCGATCGCCCGGCAATTGGCGACATCCTCCTCGGCCACCCGTCCCGCCTCCGCGAAGGCTTGGCCGGCGCGGGCGTCGGGCGGCAGCGGGCGCAGGGACGCGCTCAGCCGGTCGAGCGCCCAGCGCAGGTTGACGGCCGTGGGCCGCGTCGCCGCGAGCATCGCCACGGCGCGCTCCAGCCCGGTGTCGCTCGGGTCCCGCCGCAGGCCGAGCGCCAGCCCGTAGGCCGCCGTGACGCCGATCAAGGGCGCCCCGCGCACCACCATGGTGCGGATCGCGTCGGCGGCCTCCTCGACCGTGGCGAGCCGCCGGATCTCGAACGCGAAGGGGAGCCGGGTCTGGTCGATGACCAGGACGGCATCGCCGCCGGGCTCGGGGAAAATGGTGCGGAAGGGCTGGCCGTCGATTTTCATGCGGGGAGTGTTAGCACGCCGCGCCGCCCCTGTGGGAGGCCGCGCGAGCGATGGGTGCCCCACCGCCCGGGCGGCCGTCCGCCCTTACCCCGAGCGGGCACGGCCGGGGCGGGCCGGCCTCACGCCGCCCGCACGGTGTGGAGGAAGTGACCGACCTCGGCGCGCAGCTGCTCGGCCTGACGGGACAGCTCGGAGGCCGAGGCCAGCACCTGGCTCGCGGCGGCCCCGGTGCCCTCGGCGGCTCCGGCGACACCCGCGATGTTGCTCGTCACCTCGCCGGTGCCGAGCGCCGCCTGGCTGACGTTGCGCACGATCTCCTGCGTGGCCGCGCCCTGCTCCTCGACCGCCGCCGCGATGCCGGTCGCCACGCCGGAGATCTCGCGGATCCGCCCGGCGATGCCCTGGATCGCGCCCACGGCCTGCTGGGTCGAGGCCTGGATCCGGGCGATCTGGCCGCCGATCTCGTCGGTGGCCTTCGCGGTCTGGGCCGCGAGGGACTTGACCTCGGTGGCGACCACGGCGAAGCCGCGGCCCGCCTCGCCCGCCCGCGCCGCCTCGATCGTGGCGTTCAGCGCCAGCAGGTTCGTCTGACCCGCGATGGTCGAGATCATCGCCACCACGTCGCCGATCTTGGCCGCCGCGGTGCTGAGATCCTGCACCAGATGCTCCGTTTCGTCCGCCTCGGACACGGCGGCCCGGGCGAGGGTCGCCGAGCCGCTCACCTGGCGGCCGATCTCCTGCACGGAGGCGCCCAGTTCCTCGGCGGCGGCCGCCACCGTGTTGACGTTCGAGGCCGCCTCTTCGGCGGCGGCCGCCACGGCCGAGGATTGGCTGGCCGTCTCGGTGGCGGTCCCGGTCATGCTGCCGGCGGTGGTGTGGAGTTCGGTGGCCGAAGCCGTCACCCGGTCCATGATGCTGCCCACGGCCTGCTCGAAGCGGTCGGCCATCTCGCACATCGCCGCCTTGCGCTGCACCTCCGCGCTGGCGCGGGCGAGCGCCGTCTCCTCCTCGAGCTTGCGTGTCCGGAGCAGGTTCTCCTTGAACACCTGGACGGCCGCCGCCATGGCGCCGATCTCGTCCCGCCGGCCCTGGAACAGAACCTCGACGCGCGCATCGCCGCTCGCCAGCGTGTTCATCACCTGGGTCACCTGCGCGATCGGGCGCGAGACGCGCAGGAGGCTGAACAGGGTCGCGGCGACCGCGAACACGAGCGCGATGCCCATCGCGACGATGATGGCGAAGGAGGCCGTGTCCGCATGGACCGTGCTGGCATCGGCGTCGCGCTGCGCGCCACGGCTGTTGAGGTCGACGATCCGGCGCAGCGTCTCCGAGATCTGCGCGTAGAGCTTGACCGCATCCGGACGGGTCAGGAGCGCGAGCGCCTGGGGCTGTTGCCCCGCATCCATGAACTCGACGACGTCGTTGCTGACGTTCATGAACGTCGTCCAGTCCGCCAGGAACCGGTCGTAGAGCGCGCGCTCTTCGGGCGAGGCGATCAGGGGCTCGTAACGCTTCCGGATGTCGGCGATCTTCCCGAGGATGTCGAGGTAGCTCTGGCGGTTCTGATCCAGGCGCGTCGCATCCGTCGATGCCGTCACCAGTCTGTACTGGAGAATGCGCGTCCGGTTGGCGGCCGAGTCGAGCTCGCCGATGGTCACGACGGATGGAAGCCAGTTCGTCGCGACCTCGGCCACGCTGAGGCGAATGCTGTTCAGTTTCAGCAGCGACAGCGCGCCCTGCCCGATCAGGACGAGCGTGAGCAAGGCGAACAGCCCGGTCAGGGCCGCTTTGATGGAGATGCGCATTCGGGGGCAGTCCTCGATCGGCCCCGGATCCGGAGGCCGTGGTCGGCGGCGATGTAGCACCCAAGGGTTAGTGTATCACTAACTCCCGTACCACCGCACGGTCACAATACCAGAAACAATCCGCAACACGGTAATATCTTTCAGTATAACTCGCTCAGATGATAAGAAACTACATGGAAAAAATCATCCGATGCGGCGAAATTGGTCGAAAATCATCGATGCGCCATCAAACCCGTAAATGATCCAAGATGCCCCATCGCAGAAGACTGCGGCGCTGACGGAGGCACGAGCCGCCGTGCCCGAGGGGGCGGCCCTCGCCGCGGGCCGTGGAGCGGCGATCGTTCGACACGTCGGCGATGTCGGAACGAAGCCGCGACGCGGGGTGGCGGACCCGACGCTCACGGCCCTTCCGTCGGAGTCGCGAACGGGCGGGGACGATCCGTCGGGAGCTGCGCAGCGCCGCTCCGTCCGGACAGGGTCCTCAGGCTGCACCGGCCCAAGGCGGTGTGGCGCGGCTGCCGCTTGCGCGTCACGGCGAAGAACGCTACCTCGCCAAGGCGGTACACCGCACGGGGCGTAGCGCAGTCTGGTAGCGCATCTGGTTTGGGACCAGAGGGTCGCTGGTTCGAATCCGGCCGCCCCGACCACCCGCCTCCCGACGGACCGTGATCGATGTCGAGCGCCCGCATCTACAAGCCCGCCAAGGACCCGTCGCAGTCCGGCATGGCCCGGACCAAGCAGTGGGTGCTCGAATTCGACCAGACGAGCCCGCGCGAGACCGATCCCCTGATGGGCTGGACGTCCTCGTCCGACATGCTGCAGCAGGTGCGGCTCGAATTCGACACCCAGGAGGAGGCGGTGGCCTACGCGACCCGGGAGGGCATCGCCTACCGGATCGAGGAGCCCAAGCAGCCCCTGCGCAAGGGCCTCTCGTACGCGGACAACTTCAAGTACAACCGCACGGCCCCCTGGACGCACTGATGGCAACGGCCGAAGGTGCCGACGCACCCGGCCGGTGATCCAGCTCGGCTTCTCGGCGCCAGGCCGAGGTTTGGCGAACGTCCGGGAAGGCAGCCAACGCTGAGTCAGAACGCGTAGCGCACGCCGCAATAGGGCAGTTCGGCCGCCAGGAGGTCGCGGAAGCGGGCGAGCCAGCGGCCCTTCCAGCCGCTGCGGTAGCGCAGGTTCTCCTGCCCGCCCTCGCTGCGCTTCGCCTCCTGGATGTCGGGACGCCAGAGCAGGTCCTCGGCCTTCGGGTGCCAGCGCAGGTTCACCGCGTGCAGAGCCGCGTTGTGCGTGAGGAAGATGATCTCGGCCTTGAGCTGGCGCCGCGCCGCCTCGCCGAGTCCGGCATCCAGGGCGCGGAAGAGGTCGCGCCAGTCCGCCTCCCAGCCCTCGTAGAGGATCACCGGCGAGAAATTGACGTGCACCTCGTAGCCGGCCCGCACGAAATCGTCGATCGCGGCGATGCGCTCAGGGATCGGCGAGGTGCGCACGTCCACCACCCTGGCGACGCGTTCGGGCATCAGGGAGAAGCGGATGCGCGTGCGCCCCTGCGGGTCGTAGCCCAGGAGGTCGCGGTTGACGAACTTCGTGGCGAAGGAGCCCTTGGCGTTCGGCAGGCCGCGAAACAGCGCCACGAGGTCGTGCACCGCGTCGCAGACGAGCGCGTCCACCGAGAGGTCGCCGTTCTCGCCGAGATCGTAGACCCAGGCCTGCGGGTCGATCTGGTCGGGGGCCGGCAGCATGCCCTGCGCCCCGGCGTGGCGGGCGATGGCCCGGCCGATCTCGTCCCCGTTGACGAAGAGCGTGATCGGGTTGGCGAAGCCCTTGCGGCGGGGCACGTAGCAATAGGCGCAGGCCATCGCGCAGCCGTTGGAGGTCGAGGGCGCGATGAAGTGGGCGCTGCGCCCGTTCGGCCGCATCGCCAGCCCCTTCTTGACCCCGAGCACCAGCGTCGAGCGCTTGATGCGGATCCAGTCCTCCGCCGACCCGGCATTGCCGTGCAGGTCCGGGATGTTCCAGTGCGAGCGCACCGGGATGCGCCGCGCGGCGGGAAAGCGCGCCAGGATCTCGCGCCCCCGTGAAAAGGCCTCGACGGCGGGTTCGAGGTAGATCGTGTCGATGGCGAGGGGAGGAGCGGGGGAACGGGTCAGGGCAGGGCTCGCGCGCGGGCGCCGTCGCGCCCATGCCCCGGGATATGGGGTCGGCGGGCCGGCCGGCCCATCCTGCCGGCCCTGCGACCATTCAGAGCCGCGCGAGCAGGTCGGTCTTCTTCGCGACGAACTCGGCCTCCGTGAGCACGCCCTTGCGGTGGAGTTCGGCCAGCCGTTCGAGGAGCGAGAGGATCTCCGCGCCGGAAGCGGAGACGGCCGGTGCGGCGGTCGCCTGCGCGGATGCGGCCGCGTGCGCGGGAGCGCCCGCGCCGGCCTGGATGGCGGGAGCGGCGGTCGCAGCCTCCGCGGCGAGCGCGACGCGGGGCAGATCCTCCAGTCGGACCGGCCCGTGCTGGCTCGTGAACTGGAGGGTGCGGTCGGCTCCCTGCTGCTGCGACACGCCGCCGATGCGGTGGTCGCCGGTCTCGTAGAGGCTGAGATGACCGCCGGATTCCACCGCGAGGCGGCGCGTCTCGGGGAAATAGGCGTAGCGCTGCCCGTTCTGGTCCCCCGTCGCGGCGGGCTGCCCGAGGCCGGGGGGCCACCACGCACCCGCCGCCGCCGCCGTGCCGGCCAGGGGCGCGAGGTCCTCGCAGAGGGCGGCGACCCGGGCCTTGAGGCCGCCGTTGAACATGTCGCCGATCATCAGCATCCCGCCCGCGGACCATTGCCCCAGACCGCCGAGTTCGGGATGGCTGAACTGCGCGGCGCGACCGCCGCCCCGGGCCAGGGCGTCGCGCAGGTGCCGCGCGGCGTCAGGGCTCACCCCGTGCCGGGCGGCGATCGCGTCGAGGTCGGTCATGGCCGTCTCCCGTTCCGGTCCCGGCGGTCCGGGGCGGGCACCCGGGTCCCCGCTCAGGCGACGAGCTTGCGCAGCATCACGGCACCCCCGAAGGAGAGCGCCGCACCCGCCACCGTGAGGCAGGTCCAGAGCAGCCGGCGCGGCTGCTCGGCCGATTCGGCCACCACCGGCTGCACCACCATGCTGAAGAACTCGATCTGCCGGTCGGCGATCATGCGCGCCCGCTCGCGGGCCGTGACGACGAGCCCGTAGAAGGTCTGGGCGTTCTTGCGCTCGACCTCGAGCTGCTCGAACCGGGTCAGCGCGTCGGCGAGCACCCGGCGCTGGTCGGCATCCTGCGTCGTTGCCTCCCGCTCGACCCGGGTGATGGTGGCGTCGAGCTGCGCGATCTGGGCCTTGAGATCCTGGATGCTGCGCGAGTCCTCCCGCAGGTCGCGCTGCAGCAGGGCGAGCTTCACCGCGAGGTTGATCCGCTGGGCGCGCACCTCGGCCACCATCTTCACGTTGGCCTCGTTGGTCTTCTGCGCATCGAGCACGCCGTCGCGGTTGCGCAGGTCGCGCACCGCCACCTGGAGCTGGGAGAGCCGCTCCTCCGCCCGCTGCAGCTCGCGCTCGCTCTCGGAGAGCGCGTCGCGGCGCATGCGGGCGGTCAGGTCGTTCACCATCCGCTCGCTCTCGGCCAGGATCGCCTGCATGATCGCGAACGATTCCTGCGCGTCGAAGGCGTCGACCGACACCGCGACGATGCCGGAGGTTCCTTCGAGCTTCACCGAGACCCGCTTGTTCCAGTACTTCACCAGCTTCTCGATCGGCTTCTCGGGATCGAAGCGCGAGACGTAGTCGATCGAGTCGCGCGAAAAAATCTGGCGCAGCGGCAGCTGCCGCTCGATCGCCTCCACCATCGGGCGGCTGCGGATGTACTCCGCGACGATGAGCGTGTCCTGGGTGATCATCTCCTTGGGCACGCCCGAGGAAGTGCCGACGCCGTCGCGGGTGGACTTGTCGGCGCCGCCGATCGCCGGCCGGATCGCGAAATGCGCCTCGGTGACGTAGCGGTCCGACAGGTAGAGGCCGAAGAACGCCGCGCCGACGAGGGCGGGCAGCACGAACACGCCGAGGAACAGCAGCGGCGTGACGATGTCGCGGCGGCGGTGCGCCCGCACGCCCCGGATCTGCTGGCGCGGATCGTTGTAGCGCGACACGCGGGCCATCTGCCGCAGCGTCTCCGAGATCATGCGCGAGCGCTCGGAGGGGGTGAGCGGCTGGCCTTGCGGATTGCGGGCGTCGACCGTCATGCAGGCGGGTTCCGGTTCGGTTCGGCGATCGCCGAGGAAGGCAGGGCCGCCGAGGGCGGCGGGCAGAGGGCGGGGCGCCGGCTCACTGGTTCAGGCGCTGATAGACTTCGATGGCGTCGTTGATGTCCGGATAGATCACGGCCCGGCCGTTCGCCAGCACGATGCCCTCCGAGGCGTAGGAGCGCAGCGTGTCCATGTTGTGGGAGCAGATGATGATGTCGGCATTCGCCCGGCGGGTGCTCCACACCTCCTCGCAGCGCTGCTGGAAGCGCGAATCGCCGACCGCCGTCACCTCGTCGATCAGGTAGGTCTCGAACGGGATCGCCATGCTCATCCCGAAATTGAACCGCGAGCTCATCCCCGACGAGTAGGTGCGGATCGGGACGTTGATGTAGTCGCCGATCTCCGAGAAGTCGGCGACGAACTCGAGCACCTTGCGCGGATCCTCCCCGTAGACGCGGGCGACGAAGATCGCGTTCTCCCTGCCGGTCATCATCGGGTGGAACCCGCCCGAGAAGCCGAGCGGCCAGGACACGCGGGTCGTGCGCAGGATGCGGCCGCGGGTGACACTCTCCGAGCCGGCCATGATCCGGATCATCGTGGACTTGCCGGCGCCGTTGATGCCGAGGATGCCGTAATTCACCCCGGACCGCATGGTGATCGAGGCACGGTCGAGCACGGTGCGGCGATGTCCGTTCGTCTTATAGATCTTCGTGACGTTGTCGAAGCGGATCATGGGGTCCGTGGGCGGCACGCGGCGGGCACGAAGGCCGAGCCCGCGACCGCACCCGGCGGATCTGCACCTGCCGGCCTGGGTAAGCGGGGCTCTGCCTTCACCCGGCGCCTACGGAGCGAAAACGGCGAATCTGAGAAGAACGCCGTGCCGCCGCGCGGCCGGCGGCGCACCGTGTCCCGGCCGCCACGGCCGGTGCGATCGTGCCCAGGCCGGCTGCGGCTCAGCCCGGTCCGCGCGGAGGATCAGCCGAGATTGAGCCGGTCGACGGTCGTGCCCCGCAGGGGTTCGGGCAGAGCGGCGAAGTCGGCGTAGCCGGCCTCGCGCGCCATCGCGTCGAGGGCCTGCTGCTCGTCCGCCGCGCACCCGGTCCAGAGCACCGCACCGGTCGCAGCTTGCTTGATCTGAAAGATGGTCACGGCGCGCCTCCCTGTTCGTCCTCGGTGTGTCGCCTCGACAACGCGAAGCGCTCGGCGACGGTTGCGCGCGGCCGAGCACGGCGATGGGCCGTCCCGCAACTTGTGCACAGCTCCGTTTCGGGGTAGAGAATGAACGTTCATTCTCAATGCCGCCCGCCACCGTGACGACCGTGTCGACCCTTCACGCCCGAGAGCCCTCGGCCCGAGAGCCCCACGACCCCGCCGGGGAGCGGCGCATCCGCATCCTCGACGCGGCGGAGCGCTGCTTCGTGCGCAGCGGCTTCCACCGCACCACCATGCAGGACGTCGCGGCCGAGGCCGCCATGAGCCCGGGCAACCTCTACCGCTACTTCCCCTCCAAGGACGCGATCGTGGCGGGCCTCGCCGAGCGCGACCGCGGCATGGTGCAGGAGGGGTTCGGTGCCCTGCCGAGCGGGCCGGACCTGCTCTCCGCCTTCTTCGGCCTCGCCCGCCAGCACCTCGTCGACGAGCCGGTCGAGAAGGCGGTGCTCTGCGTCGAGATGTGGGCGGAGGCGACGCGCAACCCCGCCATGTCGGCGATCTGTCGCGATTTCGAGCAGGAGATGCGCCAGCGCATCACCGGCATCCTGCGCAAGGCCGGCACCGAGGAGCACGGGGCCGATGCGGAGGCGCTGACGGTGCTCATCATGGTCCTGGCGGACGGCATGCTGGCCCGCCGGGCGCTCCTGCCGGACTTCGATCCCGGCCCCATTCTCGACGTCATGCTCAGGCTCGTGGAAGCGGCGCGCGCCGGGCGATTCGATCCGACCCGGGGCGATCGCCCCGCACCCAGTCAGGACCATCCGTGATGCCTCGCCTCCGTCTCCCCGTCGGGGTCCACGCCGCGCCGGTGGCGGCCCTCCTGGCCGCCGCGCTCGCGGCGCCTGCCCTCCCGACGCGCGCGGCCGGGACCGAGCTGCCGGTTCCGGCCGTCACGGTCGCGGTCGCGGCGGAGCGCGAGGTCGTCGAGCGCACGGTGGTCACCGGCACGCTGGTGCCGCGCGACGAGATCCTGGTCTCGCCCGAGATCGACGGCTACCGCATCACCGAACTCCTCGTGGAGGAGGGCGACCGGGTCGCGAAGGGCGACGTGCTCGCCCGGCTCTCGCGCGAGATGCTCGACGCGCAGCTCGCCCAGAACGCCGCCGCCATCGCCAAGGCCGAGGGTGCGGTGGCCCAGGCGCAGAGCACCATCATCCAGGCCGAGGCCGCGCAGGTCGAGGCGTCGCTGGCGCTGGAGCGCACCCGCACGCTGATGAAGAGCGGCAACGCCACCGAGGCGGTGCTGGAGCAGCGCACCGCCACCGCCCGTTCGGCGGACGGCAGGCTCGCGGCCGCCCGCAACGGGCTGTCGATCGCGGAGGCCGAGCTCGTGCAGGCCCGGGCACTGCGCCGGGAGCTCGACCTCAAGCTCGCCCGCACCGAGATCCGCGCCCCCGAGGGGGGCATTGTCAGCCGGCGCACGGCGCGGGTCGGCGCCACCGTGAGCGGCGCGGGCGAGCCGCTCTTCCGCCTGATCGCCCGCGGCGAGATCGAGCTGGAGGGCGAGGTGACCGAGACCGGCATGCCGCGCCTCAAGGCCGGCGCGCCCGCGCGGCTCGACCTCGACACGCCGGAGGGCCCGGTGGCGGTGCAGGGGCGCGTGCGCGCGGTCTACCCCGAGATCGACCGCGCGACGCGGCTCGGCAAGGTGCGCATCCGGCTGGAACCCGATCCGCGGCTACGCATCGGCGCCTTCGCGCGCGGCAGCGTCGAGGTGGCCCGGCGCACCGGCGTCGCGGTGCCGGTCGCCTCGGTGATCTACGGCACCGGGGGCGCCACCGCGCTCGTGGTGGCGGGCGACCGGGTCGAGGCGCGCAACGTCCGCACCGGCCTGTCGGCCGGGAGCCTGATCGAGATCCGCGACGGCGTGAAGGCCGGCGACGCGGTGGTGGCCCGCGCCGGCAGCTTCCTGCGCGACGGGGACCGCGTGCGGCCGATCTTTCCCGCCCAGCCCGCGACCGCCGACGCCGCCGTCCGCCCCTGACGCTCCCTGAGGGGGCGGCGCTCAAGTCTTTGATTTGCCGCATTTTCCGCGACGAACCGGGATCTCCTTCGTCGGACAATGCTCTGGCCTTGCGCCGCCGCCCGAGGACCACACGACGATGCGCCTCAACATCTCCGCCTGGGCGATCCGCAAGCCGATCCCCTCGATCGTGCTCTTCCTCGTGCTGGGGCTGCTCGGGCTCGTCAGCTTCCGCGCCCTGCCGATCACCCGCTTCCCCAACATCGACGTGCCGATCGTCGCCGTCACGGTGACCCAGCCCGGCGCCGCCCCCTCCGAGCTCCAGACCCAGGTGACGAAGTGGGTCGAGGACGCGGTGGCGGGCGTGAAGGGCGTCAAGCACATCACCTCCTCGATCACCGAGGGCACCTCGGCGACGACGATCGAGTTCCGCCTGGAGGTCAACACCGACCGGGCCGTCAACGACGTCAAGGACGCGATCGCCAAGATCCGCATGAACCTGCCGCGGACGATCGAGGAGCCGATCATCAATCGCGTCGAGATCGTCGGCCTGCCGATCATGGTCTACGGCGCCTCGGCCCCCGCGATGACGCCCGAGGACCTGTCGTGGTTCGTGGACGACGTGGTGGCGCGCCAGATCCAGGGCCTGCGCGGCGTCGGCGGCGTGGAGCGCCTGGGCGGCGTCGCCCGCGAGGTGCGCGTCACCCTCAAGCCCGACCGGCTGCTCTCGCTCGGCATCACGGCCGCGGACGTGAACCGGCAGCTGCGCCTGACCTCCGCCGACATGGCGGGCGGGCGGGCTGAGATCGGCGGGCAGGAGCAGTCGATCCGCACCCTCGCAGCCTCCGCGAGCCTCGACACGCTCGCCGCCACCTCGATCGTGCTGCCGGGGGGCCGCAAGGTGCGGCTCGACGAACTCGCCACTCTCAGCGACGGGGCCGAGGAGCCCCGCACCTTCGCGCGCTTCAACGGCGAGCCGGTGGTGGCCTTCGCGATCTCGCGCGCCAGCGGCGCGAGCGACGCCTCGGTGGCCGATGTGGTGGCCAGGAAGATCGACGAGCTGCGCCGCGCCTATCCGGAGGTGCGCTTCGACCTGATCGACACCTCCGTCACCAACACGATCGGCAACTACCACTCGGCGATGCTGGGCCTGCTCGAAGGGGCGGGGCTCGCGGTGCTGGTGGTGCTGCTGTTTCTGCGCGACTGGCGGGCGACGCTGATCGCCTCGGTGGCGCTGCCGCTCTCGGTGCTGCCGACCTTCTGGGCGATGAGCGCGATGGGCTTCTCGCTCAACGCCGTGAGCCTGCTCGCCATCACGCTCGTCACCGGCATCCTGGTCGACGACGCGATCGTGGAGATCGAGAACATCGTCCGGCACATCCGGCTCGGCAAGTCACCCTATCGCGCGGCGATCGAGGGCGCCGACGAGATCGGGCTCGCGGTCATCGCCATCACGGCGACCCTGATCGCGATCTTCGCGCCGGTGAGCTTCATGGGCGGCATCGCCGGCCAGTACTTCAAGCAGTTCGGCCTCACCATCGCGGCGGCGGTGTTCATGTCGCTCCTGGTGGCGCGCCTGATCACCCCGATGATGGCCGCCTACTTCATGCGCGACCACGGCCACGCGGAGGAGCGCGAGGGACCGGTGATGCGCGTCTACGGCCGCGTCGTCGCGTGGTCGGTGCGCCACAAGTACATCACGCTGATCGCCGGCCTCGGCCTGTTCGCGGGCTCGCTCGCCTCCACGCAGCTCCTGCCGGCCGGCTTCATCCCCAAGGAGGACGCGGCGCGCACCCTCGTCGTGGTGGAACTGCCGCCCGGCGCCCGGCTCGACGACACGATCGCGATCACCGACCGGGTGGCCGACCGCATCCGCGGCCTGCCGGAAGTCCACTCGGTCTTCGTGGACGGCGGGCGCCAGCTGCCGGGCAAGAAGGAGATCCGGCTCGCCACCCTCACCATCAATCTCACGCCCAAGAAGGACCGCGCGCGCAAGCAGGCGGACGTCGAGGCGGCGATCATGAGCCTCCTGCGCGAGGAGCCCGACATCCGCTACTGGTCCCTGCGCGAGGGCGGCCAGCGCGACTTCGCGCTGATCGTCGCCGGCCCCGACACGGCGGTGGTGAAGGACGTGGCCGAGCGGATGCAGCGCGAGGTCGCGCAGATCCCGAACCTCGTCAACGTGATGTCGACGGCGCCGCTCGACCGCACCGAGGTGCGCATCCGCCCCAAGCCCGCGGTCGCGGCCGATCTCGGCGTGTCCACCGACACCATCGCCGAGACGGTGCGGGTCGGCACCATCGGCGACATCGGCGCCAACCTCGCCAAGTTCAACGCCGCCGACCGTCAGATCCCGATCCGCGTCCAGCTGCCGATCGAGACCCGCGGCGACCTCGACACGCTCGAAGCCCTCAAGGTCCCGACCAAGAACGGCGGCTCGGTGCCGCTCACGGCGGTGGCCGACGTCACGCTGGGCCGCGGGCCGACCGCCATCGACCGCTACGACCGCGCGGTGCGCGTGGCGCTGGAAGCCAACCTCCAGGGCTCCGACGCCCTCGCCGAAGCCCTCGCCCAGGCGCTGAGCGTGCCGGCGGCCAAGAACCTGCCCGCCGGCGTCGAGATCCGCCAGACCGGCGACGCCGAGATCATGGGTGAGGTGTTCGAGGGCTTCGCGCTGGCGATGGGCGCCGGCCTGATGATGGTGCTCGGCGTGCTGATCCTGCTGTTCGGCTCGTTCCTGCAGCCCCTCACCATCCTGTTCTCGCTGCCGCTGTCGATCGGCGGGGCGATCCTGGGCCTCCTGATCTTCAACCGGCCGATCTCGATGCCGGTCGTCATCGGCATCCTGATGCTGATGGGCGTGGTGACCAAGAACGCCATCATGCTGGTGGATTTCGCCGTCGAGGAGATGGCCCGCGGCGTCGACCGCATCACCGCCATCACGGAGGCCGGCCGGAAGCGCGCGCGGCCGATCGTGATGACCACCATCGCGATGGCGGCCGGCATGGTGCCCTCCGCGATGGCGCTCGGCATCGGCGGCGAATTTCGCTCGCCCATGGCGATCGCGGTGATCTCGGGGCTCCTCGTCTCGACGCTGCTGTCGCTGCTGTTCGTGCCGGCGATCTTCGTGCTGATGGACGACCTCTCGCGGCTGTTCGGCCGCCTGTTCGGGCGCTTCATCGGGGCGGTGGACGAGCCTCCCTCCCATCAGCCTCAGGCCCATCAGCCTCAGGCCCATGCGCCGCCGATGGCGGCGGAGTAGGCGCGGACAGGCGGTCGGCCACCAGCGCCGCCAGCCTCTCGGCAACGACGCCGATCGCCGTGCCGGCCACGATGTCCGCCGGGTAGTGGGCGCCGCGCGGCACCTGGATCAGCGTCACGGCGGTGGCGGCAGCGAGGGCGGGCCCGCGCAGCTCCGGGCAGGAGCGGGCGAGCGAGCGCGCCACCGCGACGCTCACCGCCGCGTGCCCGGACGGGAAGGATTGCAGCGGCCCGCGATCCGGCCGTCCGCGCCGGAAGGCATAGCGGCCCGTCTCCAGCATCTCGTTCGGCCGCGTGCGCAGCAGGAGCCGCTTCAGCGTGGTCTTGACGGCGCTCGCCGCGAGGTGGGCGGCGAGCGCCCGCCCGCCCGTCCGCACGGCCGCGCGGTGTCCCGAGAGCCAGCCAACCGCGAGGAGGCCGCCGCAGAGCGCGAGCAGCGCCTGCTGGCTTCCCGCCTCGCTCACCTGGGCGAGCCCCCGCATCAGCGGGTGGTTCCGGCCGCGCGCGAGGGCGACCGCCAGCGCGATGTCGGCGGCCTCGGCCGCGGACGCCACTTCCAGGTCGACGCTCCGGCCGTCATCGGTGGCGATTCGGAGGATGAGCATGGCCGTCAACGCGGAGCTTGGCCGATCGTGCCCGAGCCAACTGCCGATCGCCGCGCGGATCGCCCAGAAACCGGTGCGGGGCTCGGCCGTTGACGAGCGCGACACCGAGCAATGTGGGAGTATCCGCGATGGCCGAGACGAAGCGACTGGTTGATGCCCTGGTCCGCTCCCGCCGGGGCAGCCTCGCGGGGGGCATCGCGGCGGGCGCGGCGCTGGGCGGCCTCGCCCTCATCGCCGGGCTCGGCTACCGCGTCTTCGGGCGCGAGACGGCGGCGGAGGCGGGCCGGCGCGCCCTCAAGGCGGAGGACGTCAGCGACGACGAGGCGGCCCTGTACCTGCGCGCCATGGTGGCGGCGACCCTGGCGGACGGGATGATCGACGCGCAGGAGCGCGCCCGGCTCGACGCGGCCATGGACGAGGCCGACCTCGACGCGGCGGGCCGCCGCGACCTCGAGCGGCTGATCGCGGACCCGCCGGCCGTGGACGAGATCGCCGACCGCGTGTCGGACCCCGACGCCGCGGCCCGGGTCTACGCGGCGGCGCGCCTCGCCATCGACCCCGACACCGTGCAGGAGCGCACCTTCCTCGGCCAGCTCGCCGATGCCCTCGACCTCGACGCGGACGCGGTCGCCCGGGTCGAGGCGGAGGCGGGAGCCTGACGGGCCATGCTGGACGCCCGGCCCTCCCTCGAACTCCTGGCGCGGGCCGGCTACGGCGCCCGCGGCCTCACCTACTGCCTCGTCGGCGGCCTGGCCTTCCTGGCGGCGATCGGGGAGGGCGGGCGGACCGGGGGCAGCCGCAGCGCGCTGATGGCGCTCCTCGGCCAGCCCTTCGGCCGCGTCCTGCTCGGCGCCGTGGCCCTCGGGCTCGCCGGCTTCGCGCTCTGGCGCGTGATCGAGGCCGTGACGGATGCCGACCGGCGCGGCCGGTCGGCGAAGGGGCTCGCGGTGCGGGCCGGCCACCTCGTCAGCGGCGGCATCTACGGCTCGCTGGCGGTCTCCGTGGCCGGGACGGCGCTCGGTTACGGCCGTGGCGGGGCGGAGGATCAGGCGGCGCGGGACTGGACCGCGTGGCTGCTGCAGCAGCCCCTCGGCGCGTGGCTCGTGGGAGCGGTGGGCGCCGTGGTGATCGGCGCCGGCTGCGCCTTCCTGCTCAAGGGCTGGCGCGGCGACGTCACGCGCTTCCTCGCGCTGCCGGTGGATGCGCGCCCCTGGGCGACGCGGGCCGGCCGCTTCGGCTACGCGGCGCGGGGCATCGTGTTCTGGCTCATCGGCGGCTTCCTGATCGTGGCGGCGATCGAGAGCCGGTCGAGCGCCGTCAAGGGCCTCGGCGGGGCGCTCCGTACCCTGCGCGAGCAGCCCTACGGCGCCGCGCTTCTCGGCCTGACGGCGGCCGGCCTCGCCGCGTTCGGAGCCTTCGGCCTCGTCCAGGCACGCTACCGCCACATCGACCCGCCGGGCCTCGACGACCTCCCGGGCGGACGGGGGAGCGGGCGCTGAAGCCGCCGGCGCCGAATCAGGCGCGGACAGCGCGGGATCCCCTCTCCCGTGCGGGCTAGCATGTTCACACATCGCCGGATGAGGCGCGGGATCTCCTCTCCCCGCGTGCGGGGAGAGGGCTGCTTGCACCTTGT
>NZ_JBKIBX010000011.1:0-8928 GCF_046557895.1 Methylobacterium oryzisoli
CAGCCCTGGCGCATCATGTCCATCGGCCTGCGCGCCTGGGCCCGTGGGTTCTGATCAGTGAGGGTTGGTATAACATGGAAAGATGCGATCCGTTTACTCGGGATTTGTTGTGAGCTCGCCATCCGCATTGGAGGAATGAGGCCGCGCGAAAGCGATAGGCCGTCGTTCGGTTCTGCCCTATAGAGCCGCCACGCAGGCCGGCGCGGCTGCATCGCCGTCCGGATCCGGGCCGCGCGGTCGCGCCGGGCGACGAAGGTGGTCCACGTGCGCAGAAATCCTTTGAGGTTCGCAGGCACCCTCGCGCGGGTGTTCCGGCGGCCGATCCGGATCGGTCCGGGCTTCGAGCCGCACTTCTACGCCAAGCTCTATCCGGACCTGAGGCAGCTCGGCGGCGAAGAGGCCCTCTTTCGGCATTACCGCCGCCACGGTGTCCAGGAGGGGCGGCACCCCACCGTCGCCTCCTATCTGGCGGCCGTGACGGCCGAGCACGGCGCGCTGCCGGCGGATTTCAGCGTTGCCACCTACCGCACGCTCAATCCCGACCTCGCCGCGAGCCTCACCGAGGACTGGGAGTTCGAGGCCCATTACCTGCAGCACGGCCGCGGCGAGGAGCGCCGCTATCGCCTCGACCTGTCGGACTTGGAGGAGGAGTTCCGCGCCATGATGCTGGCGCGGGACGAGGCGGACGATCTCGACGCCTTCCTGGAGCGCCACGGCCTCGCGGCGGGGGCGTGGCTCCTCCGGTTCAACCTCGGACAGTTCCTGCACCTGAATGCCGACTGGCTCGGCACCCCGCCCACGACGCGAGCCGAGGGCATCCGGCTGTTCGCCGAGGCGGGCGTCGATCGCCTCGCCCCCTTCAGCATCGATGACCTGTTCGACCCCGCCTTCTATCGCAGTGCCTATCCGGTCGAGCCGGGGCTCGACGACGTGGCGCTCTACCGGCACTGGCTGCGCACCGGCCATGGACGGGACTGGATGCCGAATGAGGCGGCGCGCCTGTCCGGCCTGATCGGCGCGACGATGTTTCCGGCCTGCTTCGACGCCGCGGCCTACCGGGCGGCCCTGCCGGCGGCCTCGCGCATCGCGGAGGGCTGCCGGACCGCGATCCTCCAGCACTGGCTCGACGTCGGCTTCAAGGCCGGGATCACCGCCGGCATCGACGGGCCGGGTGCGGCCGACCTCTACGCCGCCGTCGGACGCCGGGAATGGCTGCGGGGCGAGTTCGCCCTCTCACTGCGGGCCTACGACGAGGCGCTGCGACGCGGCGGCCCGACGGCCGGCCGGCTGCACGGCCGGGGCGAGGCCCTGCGGGCCCTCGGCGACCTGCCGGGTGCGGCGGCGGCCTACCGCGAGGCCGTGCGGCATTCCGGAGCCGGCGGGCGGAGCCACATCTGGGCGGCCAAGTGCCTCGCGTCGAGCGCCGACCTCGCGGGGGCGCTCGCGCAGGTGCGGGAATCGAGCGGGACCTGGCTTCGCGACGCGCGCTGGCGCGAGGTCGCGGCGGCGATCCTGCGCCAAGCCTTCGAGGCGCGAAGCGCCGAGGCCAGGGCCGCCTACCGGGAGGGGACGCGCGAGGCCGGAGACCGAATCGTCGCCGAGGCGCTGGAGCAGCTCACGCGGGACTGGCCGCTCGCCGCGCCGCTGCCGGCTGCCCTGCCGCCCCCCGCCGGCACCGGCGCTGGCGCCGGCGAGGTGGTGATGCTGGCCAACCTCGACCTGCCGCAATGCGTGCACTACCGCGTCGAGCAGCGGCGCCGGCAACTGGAGCATGCCGGCTGGCGCGTGCGGGTCTTCGGTCAGCACGAGACCGACGCCTTCCGCGAGGCCCTGCACGGCGCGGGCGCCGCGCTGGTCTACCGCGTCCCGGCCTTCCCGGACGTCGTCCACGCCCTGCTCTACGCGCGGGCCCTCGGCGTGCGGACGATCTACGACATCGACGATCTGATCTTCGACCGCGCGAGCTTTCCGCCGCCCGTCGAGACCTACGAGGGGCAGATCACCGCGGACGACTACGTGGGCCTCCTGTTCGGGGTGCCGCTGTTCCGGTTCGCCATGTCGCTCTGCGACGAGGGCTTGGCCTCCACGCCCGTGCTGGCGGAGGCGATGCGGGCGGTCGTGCGCTCCGGCCGCTGCCACGTCCTGCGCAACGGCCTCGACCAGCGCAACGATCCCTACCTGCACCGGCCCGAGCGCGCGCCCGCCGCGCCGCAGGACCCGGTGACCCTCTTCTACGGCTCGGGCACCAAGGCCCACAACCAGGATTTTTCGGACCTCGCCGGTCCGGCGCTCCTCGCCGTGCTGGCGCGCCATCCGCAGGCGCGCCTCGTCATCGCCGGCCATCTGAAGCTCGATCCGGCCTTCGCGCGGTTCGGCCCGCGCGTCCGGCAGCTCGGCTTCACCGCCACGGTGACCGATTACTGGGAGGTGCTGTCGGGCGTGGACATCAACCTCGCGGTGCTGCTGCCCGGCCCGGCGGCGGATGCCAAGAGCGAGATCAAGTGGCTCGAAGCCGCCATGTGCGGGATTCCCTCGGTGGTGAGCGGCACGCGCACTTACCGGGAGATTCTCACCGACGGCGTCGACGCGCTCCTGGCCGACACGCCGCAGGACTGGACCGACGCCCTGGAGCGCCTCGTCGCGGATCCGGGCCTGCGCTGGCGGGTCGGCGCCGCGGCGCGCCGCAAGGCGCTCGACGCCTACACGCTGGAAGCCGCCCGGGAGACCCTGGCGCGCGTGCTGCCCCGGCCGGGTGATGATCCCGTCGCGCCGCGCCGTGCCGAGCCCAGCCGCACCAAGCCGCGCCTCCTCCTCGTCAACGTCTTCTTCCCGCCCCAGACGATCGGCGGCGCGACGCGGGTGGTGCGCGACAACCTCGACCACATCCTCGACCGTGCGGGGGACCGATTCGACCTCGCGGTGGCGGCGAGCGACGAGGGCGTGGTGCCGGCGGGCCGCGCCCGGATCGACGCCTACCGGGGTATGCCGGTGCTGCGCCTCTCGACGCCCGACGAGCTGAACATGGATTGGCGACCGCTGAACCCGGCGATCGGCGAGCTGTTCGGCGCCTTCCTAGACCGCTTCGCCCCCGACCTGATCCACTTCCACTGCGTCCAGCGCCTCACCGCCTCCGTGCTCGCCGAGGCGCAGGCGCGGGCGATCCCGCACCTCGTCACCGTGCATGACGGCTGGTGGCTCTCCGACCACCAGTTCCTCCTCGACCGCGACGGCCGCGTGGTGACGCCCACGCCCGACACGCTGGTCCCCGAGGCGGCCCCGGTCCGGACGGCGATGGACGGGATCGTGCGGCGGCGCCGCCTCGGCCGCCTGCTGCATGGCACCGACCGGATCCTGGCGGTGTCGGAGACCTTCGCGCGGATCTACCGCGAGGCCGGCTTCCCGCAGACGTTCGCGGTGCCGAACGGCCTCTCGCCGCTGGCGGTCTCGCCCCGGACACCCAGCCCGACGCCGCGGGTGCGCCTCGGCCATGTCGGCGGGCGCGAGGCGCACAAAGGGCTGCCCCTGATCGAGGCGGTGCTGCGCCGCAGCCCGTTCCAGAACCTCAGCCTGACCGCCGTCGATCTCGCGCGGCCGGCCGGCTTCGTCGGCGAGGAGGTCTGGGGCACCACCCCGGTGCGCATCGTCGGCCCGGTGCCGCAGGGCGAGATCGCGCGCCTCTACGGCGATCTCGACGTGCTGCTCGTGCCCTCGCTCTGGCCGGAGAGCTTCGGCCTCGTGGCCCGCGAGGCGCGGGCCTTCGGGCTGTGGGTGGTGGCGAGCGACCGCGGCGCGATGGGCGAGGATGTCGAGCCCGGCACGGACGGGTTCGTGGTGGACGTCACGACCCCCGAGCCCCTGCGCGCGGTGCTGGCGCGGATCGATGCCGACCCCGCCCGCTTCCGCGAGCCCCCGCAACGCACCCGTCCGATCCGCAGCGCCGCCGAGCAGGGCGACGACCTGCTCGCGCTCTACGACGAGATCCTGGGCGAGACATCGGGCGAGAGGCCGGAAACGCGGTGAGCCGTCAGGCTTCGAGGTGGCGCGCCGGCACCAGCCGCCAGACGAGACCGCCCCGGATGCCGAGGAGCATAGAGGCGAGGTAGAGGGCTCCGGCCGTGAGCACGATGGCCGGGCCGCTCGGCAGATCGCCGTAATAGGAAACCAAGAGGCCGATCGCGCTGGAGGCGAGCGCCAGCGCGATCGAGACCGGAATCAGCCCGGTGACGTCCACGGCCCAGAACCGGGCGCTCACCGCGGGCAGCAGCATCAGCCCGACCGCGAGCAGCGTGCCGAGCGCCGCGAAGCCGCCCACGAGGTTGAGCACGACGAGCCCCAGGAAGGCGTAGTGCACCGGTGCGCTCGCCCGGCTCACCGAGCGCAGGAAGAGCGGATCGACGCATTCGAGCACCAGCGGCCGGTAGGCGAGGGCGAGGCCCAGCAGCGACACGGTGGCGATGCCGCCCAGCAGCATGAGCGCCGCGTCGTCGAGGGCGAGCACGGTGCCGAACAGGATGTGCAGGAGGTCGATCGAGGAGCCGCGGGCCGAGATCAGCAGCACCCCGGCGGCGAGGGCCAGCAGGTAGAAGGCGCCCAGACTCGCATCCTCCCGCAGCACGGTCGAGCGCGCCACGAACCCGGAGAGCAGGGCCACGGCGAGGCCCGCGATCAGGCCGCCCAGCGTCATGGCGGGCAGCGACAGGCCCGCCACCAGGAAGCCGACGGCCGCGCCCGGCAGGATGGCGTGGCTCATCGCCTCGCTCATCAGGCTCATGCGGCGCAGCGTCAGAAAAACCCCGACGGGGGCCGCGCTCGCCGAGAGGGCGACGCAGCCCGCCAGCGCCCGGCGCATGAAGGCGAACTCGACGAAGGGCGCGGTGAGGAGATCGATCACGCGGCGTGCTCGTGGTCGTGCGGCCTGTCGTGCGTGTGCGGCTGGTCGTGCGCGTGCCCGGACGGGCCGCGGCAGACCGGCGCCTCCTCGTCCCAGGCCTCGCAGAGCTGGCGGGCGCGCCGCAGGTTCGGGCCGGTGAGCACCGCGGCGGTCTCGCCCCAGGCCACCGCCTCGCGGGCGAGCAGCAGCGCGGTGGGGAAGTGACGGCGCACCTGATCGAGGTCGTGCAGCACCGCCACCACGGTGCGGCGCTCCGTGCCCCAGCGCCGCACGAGGTCGAGGAGGTCGGCGCTGGTGCGGCTGTCGATCGCCGCGAAGGGCTCGTCGAGGAGGATGGCGCGGGCGTCCTGCAGCAGCACCCGCGCGAACATGGCCCGCCGGAGCTGCCCGCCCGACAGGGTGCCGATCGGCCGGCGCTCGAATCCGGTGAGGCCCACCGCCGCGAGCGCCTCGGCCACCGCGCCGCGGTGCGGGCGCAGGGCGCCGAACAGGCCGAGCCTGCGCCACAGGCCCATCGCCACGAAGTCGAAGGTGCTGATCGGGAAGGCGCGGTCGATCTCGGCCGCCTGAGGCAGGTAGGCGATCTCGCGCCGCGCGAGGCCCGGATGCTCGATCCGGCCGTCGAGGGGCGCGATCTCGCCGACGATGCCCTTGAGCAGCGTCGACTTGCCGGCCCCGTTTGGCCCCACCACCGCGAGCGCCGCGCCCGCCGGCACGACGCCGTCGAGGTGGTGCACCGCCGGATGGCGGTCGTAGCCGAGGGTCAGCCCGCGGAAGACCAGGGCGCCGGGCGCGGCGGCGCTCACGCGGCGACCGCCCAGGCGACGACGGCCCAGACCGCGAGCGCGAGGCCGAGCGCGAGACCGAGGCGCGGGAGGAGGCCGAGGCCGATCAGGGAACGGGGCGGGACCGCGACCGGGACCCGGCGCGGGGCAATCACGGGTTCGGCCTCCATCGGGCCACTCCTCAGCACCATGAAGGGCGCGGGCCGGGCTCCTCGCGGCGGCGGAGACCTGACGGATGGCGTCCGGCCGACCATTTGATAGAGGTGTCCCGGCGACGTCGGCCGTACGGGACCGTTACACTGTAACAGGCGGGAGCTGTCAACCGGCGCCCAGGGAGAGCGGACCATGGACCAGCACGCCCACCCGGACCACGCCTGCGGCCACGGCCGGGCGGATCTGGTGGCCCGGGCCGAGCGGCTCTGCCGCGAGCGCGGACTGCAGTTCACGCCGCTGCGCCAGCGCACCCTGGAGGTGATCGCCGCGGAGGCGCGCCCGCTCGGCGCCTACGACATCGCCGAGCGGCTGAGCCTGCCCGGGCGGCGGGTGGCGGCGGTCTCGGTGTATCGAGCGCTCGATTTCCTGACCGAGAACGGACTCGTCCACCGGCTGGCGAGCCGCAACGCCTTCGTCCCCTGCGACCACAGCCACAGCGGGGGCGAGAGCGCGGTTTTCCTGATCTGCCGCGCCTGCGGGGCGGTGGACGAGACGACCTCCACGGAGATCGAGCGCGGCCTCGACCGCACGCTGGCCCAGGCGGGTTTCCGGCCGGCGAGCCGCATCGTCGAGATCGAGGGCGAGTGCGGGGCCTGCCAGGGGCGGGAAGGGGCCGAGGGCTAGCTCACCAGAGCGAGAATTCCGTCCCGAACTCGGTCGTGCGGAGCGGCCGGCACGGCGCCGGATCGGCCCGGCACTCCGCCCGGGGCTTCAGCGACAGCGCGCCGTCGCGGTCGGCCTCGAAGCGCAGCTTCACCGGCGGGTCGTCCTCCCGGGCGTAGGCGAGACTCACCTCGAAGCGCACGAAGTCGAACTCGCTGCGGTTCGCGTAGACGATGAGGTCGCGCGAGACAGCCTCGCCCGAATTGAGGTCGGAGGCCTCGGCCGGCCCCTCCGTGGCCCCCGCGAACAGCACGCCCTGGCGCAGGATCACGGTGCCGGGTTCGGCGAGCGTGTAGGCGCGCGCGGCCGCGACCTGGCTCGCCCCGTCGAGGTCGCCGCCGAGGGCGCCCGGGTCCGGACGCGCGGCGAAGTGCGCCCGGACGCCGATCACGTTGTAGACGAGGCCGAGGACGCGCACGCCCGTCCGGCCGACGTTCCGGCGCGTCACCGTGGAGCGGATCGCCACGTGGTCGTCGCGCTCCCCCGCCTTCACGAGCGTCGTCGTCACCGACACGGCGGGCGGTTCCAGGCTCGGCTTGATGCGCGCCTCGTAGATGAAGGTGTAGACGCCCCAGGCCCCGGCCCCGAGGATGGCCAGGGTCTGCACCAGGGTGTTGATGCGCTCCGCGTCGAAGCGGCGGGCGGGTGATCCTGTCTCCGAGCTATGTCCGCTCATCCCCCTGGCTCCGCCGCCCCTGCCGCGGTGGGAAGCACCGGATGGCCGACGGGTTCCCGGATCACTGCCCGCGCCGGGCCTGCGCGGCGAAGCGCACCGCCTCCTCGGCGGCCCGGAACTGGGCGCGCGCCTTGTTCACGCATTCCTGCTGCTCGGAGGCCGGGTCCGAATCGTAGACGATGCCGGCGCCCGCCTGGACGTGCATGCGCCCGTCCTTCACCACGGCGGTGCGCAGCACGATGCAGGTGTCCATCTGCCCGTCCGCGCCGAAATAGCCGATGCAGCCGGCATAGGGCCCGCGCTTCTCGCGCTCCAGCTCGTCGATGATCTGCATCGCCCGCACCTTCGGGGCGCCCGAGACCGTGCCGGCCGGAAAACCCGCGATCAGCGCGCCGAGCGCGTCGTGGCGCGCATCGAGGCGGCCCTCGACGTTCGACACGATGTGCATCACCTGGCTGTAATATTCGAGGAAGAACGAACCCGTCACCGTGACGCTGCCGATCTCGGCGACGCGGCCGACGTCGTTGCGGCCGAGGTCGAGCAGCATCAGGTGCTCGGCGCGCTCCTTCGGGTCGGCGAGCAGGTCTTCGGCGAGCGCGCGATCCGCCTCCGGCGTGGCGCCGCGCGGCCGGGTGCCGGCGATCGGCCGGATCGTGACCTTGCCGTCGCGCACCCGCACCAAAATCTCGGGCGACGAGCAGACGATCTGGAAGGCGCCGAAATCGAGGTAGGCAAGAAAGGGCGCCGGGTTCACCCGCCGCAGCGAGCGGTAGAGCGCGAAGGCCGGCAGCCCGAAGGGCGCCTCGAAGCGCTGCGACAGCACCACCTGGAAGATGTCGCCCGCCGCGATGTACTCCTTGGCCCGGGCCACCAGGGCGTGAAAAGCCTCCGGCGCGGTGTTCGAGGTCGGTGCCGGAACCGGGATCTCGGCAGGGTTGACGCTGGCCTCGACGGGGAGCGGCCCTTCCAGCGTCCCGGCGACCCGCTCCAGCCGCGCGAGCGCCGCCTCGTAGGCGGCGCGGGCCGCGACGCCCGGGACCGGACGGATCGGCGCGACCACCGCGATCTCGTCGCGCACCGCGTCGAACACCACCATGACGGTCGGTCGCACCAGAATCGCGTCGGGCACGCCGATCGGGTCGGGCTTGGGCGCGTCGAGGCGCTCCATCTCCCGTACCATGTCGTAGCCGAGGTAGCCGAACAGCCCGGCGGCCATCGGCGGCAGCGCCGCCTCGCCCGGGATCGCGCTCTCGGCGATCAGCGCCCGCAGGCTCGCCAGCGGCGGCTGGTCGTCCGGCCGGAAGGCCGAGAGGTCCGGCGCATCCGCCCGCGCGGCGCGGCCCCCCTCGCAGCGCCAGACGAGGTCGGGATCGAGCCCGATCATCGAGTAGCGCCCGCGCACCGCGCCGCCCTCGACGGATTCGAGCAGGAAGGCCGCGCCCTCGTGCCGGGCGCGCAGCTTCAGGAACGCGGCGACGGGCGTTTCGAGGTCGGCGACGAGGGTCGCGCGCAGCAGCACGGGCGTGCCCGCCGCGTAGGCGGCCATGACGGCATCGGGCTGGGGCGTGACGAGCATGGCGTCTGATCCGAAGGCGGGGAGGGCGATGGCCCACGAGCGGACGCGGGCGGCCCCCCGGGGGGTCATGATGTTATCGCGGGCATCGCGGGATCCCCTCTCCCGTGCGGGAGAGGGGATCCCG
>NZ_JBKIBX010000011.1:8973-119930 GCF_046557895.1 Methylobacterium oryzisoli
GGGATCCCCTCTCCCGTGCGGGAGAGGGGATCCCGCGATGCCCGCGCTTGTCCTTGGTCCGTGTCGATCGTTGTCTTCGGTGTGCCATGCCTCCGGTGCGACGTTGCAGCCTGCCATCGGCACCGGCACGAGAACGTCTCAATACTCGCCGCCGATCGCCCGACGGAAGGCGGCCTCGTTGATCGAGACGCCGGCCTGCTTCTGGGCGTCGGCGATGTACTGGGCGATGATGTCGTCGGCGAGCGCGGTGCGGAACTGCTGCTCGACGTTCGGCTGGGCGTTGGCCTGGAAGGGCGGCACGGTGGCGGAGGTCACCCGGAAGGCCACCCGCGCCTTGTCGCCCGCGCTCGCCGAGCCCGCCTTGCCCACGGGCGTGGCGAAGATGCGCCCGATGCTCTCGGCGGTGAGGTCGTCCTTGGCGCGGCCGCGGGCGAGGTCGCTCGCGGCCTTCGCCTCGACGCCGTAGGCGGCGGCCACGGCCTCGATCGCCTCGCCCTTGTCCAGGCGCTCGGCGGCCTCGCGGGCCTTGGCGGAGAGGCGGCGGGCGATCTCGTCGTTGCGCCACTGCGCAACGACCTCGTCGCGCACCTCGGCGAGCGGCCGGTCGTGGGCGGGATCGACCCGGGTGACGTCGTACCAGAGGTAGCCGCCCGAGCGGGTGCGCAGGGCCTCGCTGTCCGCCCCCATCTCGGCGCGGAACAGCGCCGGGAGCACCGCATCCTTGTCGGGCAGGCCCTCGACTTGCTTGCCCTGCGGGTCGCGGCCCTGGGTGTCCACGCCCGCGATGCTCACCAGCGGCAGGCCCTGCTCGCGGGCGATGTCGCCGAGGGCCTTGGCGCCCGCGCGCTGGTCCTCGATCGTGTCGTGGACCTTTTCCAAGTCGTCGCGGGCGCGCTCGCGGGCGATCTCGGTGCGGATCTGCGAGGCGACCTCCTCGAACGGCTTGACGCTGCCGGGCTCGATCGTCGTGACGCGCAGGAGCACGGTGCCGAAGCGGCCCTTCACCGGCTCGCTGACCGCCCCCTGCTGCAGGGCGAAGGCCGAGTCGGCCACCGCCGGGTCGAACAGCTCGGCGCGCGTGAAGGTGCCGAGGTCGAGGCTCTTGGGGTCGAGCCCGCGCTCGCCGGCGATCGACTCGAAGGGCGCCTCGCCGCCGCGGATGCGGGCGAGCGCGGCCGCCGCGTCGGCCTCGTTGGGGAAGACGATCTGCTGGATGGTGCGGCGCTCCGCCGTGCCGTAGCGGCTCGTGTCGGAATCGTAGCGGACGCGGGCCTCGGCCTCGGTCACGGCGTCGGGCTTGGCGAGCGTCGTCGGGTCGAGCACCAGGATGTTCACGCCCCGGATCTCGGGGGCGCGGAAGGCGCTCTTGCGGTCGGTGTAGAAGGTCTGGATCTCCTCGTCGGTCGGCGCCGGGATCTCGCCCGCGGCGCTCTCGGGCAGGAGGAGGTAGCCGGCGGCGCGCCGCTCGGTGGTGTAGCGGTGGATCGCCTCGCGCACGGCGAGCGGCACCGGCAGGTCGGCGGTGATCGCGTCGGCGAGCTGCAGGCGGGCCGCGACGGCGCGCTGCTCCTGCACGAAGGCCGCCTCGGTGAGGCCGGCCTGCCGGATCGTGTCGTTGAACACGCCGAGGTCGAAGCTGCCGTTCGGCCCCTTGAAGGCCGGCTCCTCGCGGATCAGGCGGATCACCGTCGCGTCCGAGACCCGCAGGCCGAGGTCGCGGGTCTTCTGGTCCAGGGTCGCCTCGGTGATGAGCGCGCTCAGCACCTCGCGGTCGAGGCCGAGCGCGCGCGCCTGGTCCGGGGTGATCGGCCGGCGGGTCTGGCGGGCGAGGCGCTGGATCTGGTTCTGGTAGGCGGAGCGGACCGCCTCGGCCGAGATCTGGGTGCTGCCCACCGTGGCCACCGCGGTGCTGCCGCCGCCGCGGAAGATGTCGCCGATGCCGAAGATCGCGAGGCCGACGATGAGCAGGCCGAACACGACCGTCATCACCAGCTTGCCGAGCCAGCTCTGGCTGGCGGCGCGGAACCCCTGCAGCATCGCGGTCCTCGATCACCCGTCCCGGCGGCCCATCGGCCGCCATCCTTGAGCCTGCCGCGATAGCCCATCCGCGCCGCGGCGGAAAGGCCGGCCCGCCTGCGGTTTGCGCCCGCGCGGCGGCTCTGTTACCCGGCTCGAAACCCGGGATGCGAAGGGGAGAGCGATGGCGAGCGAGCGGCCGCGTCCGCTGGTGGCGGGCAACTGGAAGATGAACGGCACCCGCGCCTCGCGCGCCGTGCTGGAGGCCGTCCGCGACGGCCTCGACCCCGCGCTCGCCCAGCGCATCGACGTGCTGGTCTGCCCGCCCGCGACGCTCGTCGGCGCCTTCGCGGAAGCCGCGGCGGGCTCGCCCGTGCGGATCGGCGGGCAGGACGTGCACGCGAAGGCCAGCGGCGCCCATACGGGCTGCATCGCCGCCGAGATGCTGGCGGATCTCGGCGCCACGCACACCATCGTCGGCCATTCCGAGCGCCGCGCCGACCAGCACGAGAGCGACGCGGAGGTGCGCGCCAAGGCGCTCGCGGCCCACCGCGCGGGCCTCGTCGCCATCATCTGCGTCGGCGAGACGCGGGAGGAGCGCGAGGCCGGGCGCACCCTCGACGTGGTGCGCGGGCAGCTCGCCGGCTCGCTGCCGGACGGCGCCACGGCCGCCGACACGGTGATCGCCTACGAGCCGGTCTGGGCCATCGGCACCGGGCTGACCCCGACGGCGGACGACGTCGCGGAGGTGCACGGCCTGATCCGCCGGGAGTTGGAGGCGACGCTCGGCCAGGAGGGCAGGGGTCTGCGCATCCTGTACGGCGGCTCCGTGAAGCCCTCGAACGCCGCCGAGCTGATGGCGGTCGCGAACGTGGACGGGGCGCTGGTCGGCGGCGCGAGCCTGAAGGCCGAGGATTTTCTCGGCATCGCCGCCGCCTACCGCTGAGCGCCCGCGGCCGGATCAGGGCTTCGGGACGGGGGGCGGGCAGATGGCCTTCAGCGCCGCCCAGTCCTCCGCCGGCATGATCTGCCGCCCCGGCGCCTCGCCCCCCGCCTGCGCGCGGGTCGCCGCCGCCCGCTCGCCCGTGAAGGGGTGGGTGCGCAGGAGATCGAGGTCGCCGCGCTTGCCGTCGTCGGCATCGATCCGTTCGAGAATGTCCGCGAGCGCCGCGCCGGTGCCGCCGGCGCGCGCCATCAGGGCGACGGCGTAGCGGTCGGCCGCCCGCTCGGCGTCGCGGCTGTAGCCCGCCGACAGGATCGCCTCGCTCACCGCGACGACGATGGTCGAGCCGGTGAGGTCGCCGAGGACCAGGCTCAACAGGAACGAGGTGCCGGAGGACCGGATCAGCGAGCGCGTCGGATCGCGGACGCTCACGTGGCCGAGTTCGTGCGCGAGGATCGCCGCGACCTCGTCCGGCGTCTTCGCCCGGTCGATCAGACCCGACAGCAGGATCACGCGCGACCCCGGCAGCGCGAGGGCGTTGGCCATGCCGTGGCGGCGCACGTCCACCGCCGGCTCCGGGGCGAGCGGACCGTCCGCCGATCCGGCCGCGACGAGCCGCCTCACGAGACGGTCGAGGGCCGCGCGCCCGGCGGCCTCCGTGCAGGACGGCGGGCTTCCCAGGAGACGCAGCACCTGCGGCTCGACGGCCGCGCCGAGGCGGGCCTCCACGGCCTCCGGCACCAGCGGCGCGAGCACGCGGGCGAGGTGCGGGACGCCGAAGAGAGCGACGAGCAGGATCGCGAGGCCGGCCGCCATGGACCAGAGCACGAGGCGCAGCACGCTTCCCGCCTCGTCCCGCCGTCGCAGGTCCGGGCATCTATTCGCCAGGGCGGCGGCCAGGGCCGCGTCCGAGAACTCGACCCGCTCCGGCGCGTGCGCCGGGCCGACCTGCATCAGCGGCGGGACCGAATCCGCAGCGCGCAGGTCGAGCGGGTTCCAGTCCCGGTAGAGGTCGCGGCCGGTGACCCGGAACCGGTCGTCGAGGCGCAGCGACACCGGGAGGGGCCGGGCGCTGACGCCATCGAAGTAGCGCCCCTCGGCCTCCACCGGAGCGGCGCCCGGCGTGGGGACGGCGACCATGCGTCAGAGACCGATCTGGAGCGCTCCGCCGACATCGAGCGCGTCGGCGAGACCCTCCTGCAGGCCGCTGCCGGGCCCCCGCCCCGAGGCCACGACCGCCGCGAGGTCCTCCGGGTTCTCGATCACGGTGCTGGTCGCCACCGCTTCCCACAGCCGGGCCTGGACCACGCGCACGTAGAGCACCGCGAACAGCGGCGCTCCGGCAAGGTAGATCAGGACGACGAGCCAATGGACCGCGCTGAGGCCGGCGCTCTGCGCGGCGAAGAACAGGAGCCCGCCCGCCAGGAGGAGCACGAGGAGGAGGCCGAGGATCGACAGCATGTAGACGAGATAGGGCCGGTAGAACTGCCGCGCCCGCAGGGTCGAGACCAGCCGCACGCCGCCGAGCCGCACCGCCGAGGTGAAGGCCCGCGTCTCGCGGGCGCGGTAGTAGGGAATGAGCAGCAGCGCCGCCGGAATGCAGATGCCGGCGGCGATGAAGGTCAGATTCGCGATCAACCCGATGGTGGTGCCCGCATAGGCCGGGTTGAGGATCGTGTCGCCCGGCTTCCCGCCCGGCTTCGGCACCATCAGGTCGGTGGGCAGCGAGAAGTCCGACGCGACCAGAAGGGCGAGGCCGAGGCCGATCAATGGCCCGAGCCCGACGACGTAGAACAGCAGCCACGGTCCGAGCACGCTGCGTCCGCGCGCGGTCGAGGTCGCCCGGCTCGTGCCGATCAGGGTGTGATTGATGCGGTAGCGTTCCTGGCTCGCCCGCATGAACGGGAAAGCGAGCCCCAAGGTCAGGTAGACGACCAGCCACCACCCAGCCGCCCGGGCCGCGTAGACCAGGCCCGACCCGTCCTGGCCAAGCCGGATGCCGCGCCAGAGGGTGCGCATCGCCCGGTAGCGGCGCGCGCGGTAGATGGCGAATTGCCCGAGCAGGAACAGGGTCACGAAGGAGATCACCACCACGAACGGGGCGAGCGCCGGGACGGTGAGCGAGATCGCGAACAGGCCGAGATAGACCGGCACCAGGATCGCGAGCGCCACGAGGAAGCCGAGGAAGAGTTCCTTGCCGGTGCCCGTATAGGCGGCCGGAGATCCATCGACGGCGGTCCGGCTCCAGAAGTAGCGCCGAATCCGGGTGATGTACCAGAAGCGGTAGATGCCGAAGGTGACGATCGACAGCAGGAACCCCTTGAGAACCAGCGAGGTCAATCCGTCCAGGCGGTCGTCGAAGGTCACGGTCGCCTGCTGCGGCGCCGCACCGGTGTTCGTGGCTGTCATGGGCTCGTCCGCACTCCCTCTCGGGTCACGCGATGGACATGGTCGGACTGACGGCAGGCGTCGGTCCCGGCATGATGTGTCGGCGATGAGCGAATCGCTTCGTCCGACGCCGCGAGGAAAAATCGACGAATTTGACTATAAAGTGTCGGGAATACTCCGGCGATCGACGGTTCCGACGCTGCGTCATGAAAAGTGCCGCATGGCCGCTGTGCTTGCAAGCCGTCTTCCCCACCCGTATCGGCGCCGGGTCCAGCCCCCACCGGCCTAGGACCCGGCCGGCCGCGATGGGCGGTCGCCGGGAGCGGCCCCGCCAGCGCCACGCTTGGCCTGCGCCCGGTTCTCGTGTAACAGCGCGCCCCAGTTGAGGTCCGGGCGCTGTGCGGCGCGCCGGCCGTTCGCATGTTGGCGGTCCGCGCGGCCGCCTCTGGAAGCCCGATGCAGACCGTCCTGATCGTCGTCCACCTGATCATCGTCCTCGCGCTCATCGGCGTGGTGCTGCTGCAGCGCTCCGAGGGCGGGCTCGGCCTCGGCGGCGGGGGGAGCAGCGGCACGCAGGGCTTCCTCACCGGCCGCGGTCAGGCCAACGCGCTCACCCGCGCCACCGCGGTCCTGGCCGCCCTGTTCTTCACCACCAGCATGATCCTGGCGATCATGACGCACCGCAGCGCGGCGCCGCGCTCGATCTTCGAGGGCGCGGGCCAGAGCGGCGCGCCGGCCGCGAGTCAGCCGGCCGCCCCGTCCTCCGGCGGCAACTTGCTCGACCAGCTGCGCCAGCAGCAGGGCGATGCGCCGGCCCCGGCGCCCGCTCCGGCCACGCCCGCCGCGCCGGCGGCACCGGCCGCGCCGCAATCGCGCTGACCGCCGGTCGGCGGGTCGATCCCACCCTTCGCCCCCGTGGCGGTCAGCCGACCGCCCGATAAAGCCTGTGGATCCGGCCGGCTCAAGCCGTCCGGGCCCGATCCCGTTGGAGCCCTCCGGCGTTTGGCAAGTCAGCCCCGCCGATGTATGGAGCAGGTCCCATGACGCGGTACGTTTTCATCACCGGCGGCGTGGTCTCCTCCCTCGGCAAGGGGCTCGCCTCGGCGGCTCTCGGCGCGCTCCTGCAGGCCCGCGGCTACAAGGTCCGCCTGCGCAAGCTCGACCCCTACCTCAACGTCGATCCGGGCACGATGAGCCCGACCCAGCACGGCGAGGTGTTCGTCACCGACGACGGGGCCGAGACCGACCTCGATCTCGGGCATTACGAGCGCTTCACGGGCGTGCCGGCCACCAAGGCCGACAACATCACCACGGGCCGGATCTACCTCGACATCATCACCAAGGAGCGCCGGGGTGACTATCTCGGGGCGACGATCCAGGTCATCCCGCACGTCACCAACGCCATCAAGGAGTTCGTCCTCGACGGGAACGACGCCTACGACTTCGTGCTGGTCGAGATCGGCGGCACGGTGGGCGACATTGAGGGCCTGCCGTTCTTCGAGGCGATCCGCCAGCTCGGCCAGGAGCTGCCGCGCGGCCTGTGCGCCTACATCCACCTGACGCTGCTGCCCTACATCCCCTCGGTGGGCGAGCTGAAGACCAAGCCGACCCAGCACTCGGTGGCGGAGCTGCGCTCGATCGGCATCCAGCCCGACATCCTGCTCTGCCGCTGCGACCGGCCGATCCCCCGCGAGGAGCGGCGCAAGCTCGCCCAGTTCTGCAACGTGCGCGAGACGGCCGTCATCGAGGCCCGCGACGTCGCCTCGATCTACGACGTGCCGCTCTCCTACCGGGAGGAGGGGCTCGACCGCGAGGTGCTGGCGCATTTCAGCCTCGAGAGCGCCGCCGAGCCGAAGCTGGAGCGCTGGCGCACCATCTCGGAGCGGGTGAAGAACCCGGAGGGCGAGGTCTCGATCGCCATCGTCGGCAAGTACACGGGGCTCAAGGACGCCTACAAGTCGCTGATCGAGGCGCTCACCCACGGCGGCATCGCCAACCGGGTGAAGGTCAACCTCGAATGGATCGAGGCGGAGATCTTCGAGCGCGAGGATCCCGGCCCGTTCCTGGAGGGGCTGAACGGCATCCTGGTGCCGGGCGGGTTCGGCCAGCGCGGGGCCGAGGGCAAGATCCGCGCGGCCCGCTATGCCCGCGAGAAGAAGATCCCGTATTTCGGAATCTGCTTCGGCATGCAGATGGCGGTGGTGGAGGCGGCCCGCTCGCTCGCCGGCATCGAGGCGGCGAACTCCACCGAATTCGGCCCCACGCCGGAGCCGGTGGTCGGCCTGCTCACCGAGTGGATGCGCGGCAACGAGCTGGAGCGCCGCGTGGCCGAGGGCGACCTCGGGGGCACGATGCGGCTCGGCTCCTACAAGGCCTCCCTGGCTCCCGGCTCGCGCATTGCCGAGATCTACGGCGGCACCGCCATCGCCGAGCGCCACCGCCACCGCTACGAGGTCAACATGGCCTACCGCGACCGGCTGGAGGCCGCGGGTCTGCGCTTCGCCGGCCTCTCGCCGGACGGGCTCCTGCCCGAGACGGTCGAGGTCGAGGGCCACCCGTGGTTCATCGGCGTGCAGTTCCACCCCGAGTTGAAGTCACGCCCGTTCGAACCTCATCCCCTGTTCAAGAGCTTCGTTGAGGCAGCGATCGTGCAGAGCCGTCTGGTCTAAGACGACGCAGCCGTGTAGTGATTCTCGGCGAGAGATTCGACTGGGGATCGGGGGGCGGATGCTGGCGTCGATTTCGGGATTGGGCGCCTTCCTGGCCTACTTCGCCACCGCCGCGGCCCTCGTCGCGGTCTATCTCGTCATCTACCTGCTGGCGACCGCGCATGACGAACTGGCGCTGATCCGGCGCGGCGTCACGGCGGCGGCGATCGCGCTCGGCGGCAGCCTCGTCGCCTTCACGCTCCCGCTCGCGGCCTCGATCTACAACGCGCAGGGCCTCCTCGACTGCGCGGTCTGGGGCCTTGTCGCCCTCATCGTGCAGATGGGGGTCTACTGGGCAGTGCGCGCGGCGCTGCCCGAGATGTCGCGCCAGATCGAGGCCGGCGAAAACGCCCCCGCGGTGTTCCTCGCGGCCGCCTCCCTGGCCGCGGGCGTGATCAACGCCGCCGCGATGACCTACTGACCATGCAGTCCAGCACCCCGGCTCCGGAGTCGCGATTCTCCGGCTCGAAGCGATCGCAGACGGTCTCCCTGGTGCTGCTCCTCGGCGTCGGCGCCGCCGCCTGGGGGCTCGCCCGCCGGGACCCCTCGCAACGGGAGGAGGACGCGCTCGTCTACCGCGACCTCGCCGCCTGCCTGGGACAGAGCCTGCGCAGCCGGGAGGATTGCGAGGCGGCCGACAGCGAGGCGCGCAGCCTCTACCCGCAGGCCGCCCCCCGCTACGCCTCCAACGCCGCCTGCGAGGAGCATCACGGCTGCGGCGGCTGCGTCGCGGGCGGGTCCGTCTCGTCCGCGGCCGCCGGCTACTTCATCCCGACGCTGTCCGGCTTCATGATCGGCCGCACCCCCGAGCAGCGGATGCCCGTGCAACCCCTCTACCGCCACGAGACCCGTCCTTGCGGGACAGGCGGCGGGCATGCGGGCAGCTACTGCACCAGTTCCGGCGGACGGGTCTGGACGGCGAGCAGCGGATCGAGCAGCGCGCGGGTCTCCTCCGCGGTGGCGCATACCAGCACGAGTTCGGCCCGCGTCGTCTCCTCCGGCGGCTTCGGCGGCAGCGGGCACGCGGTGTCGGCGTCGGGCCACGGGGGCAGCTGATGCGCCGGCTCGACCTCGGCGAGCGGCCGGACTGGCGGGAGCAGGCCGAGGCGGCGGGGTTTTCCTTCCACACCCTCGACGGCACGCCCTACTGGGACGAGACCCACGCCTACGCGTTCAGCCTCGACCAGATCGAGCGCGACATCGAGGCGCCGAGCGCCGAGCTTCACGCCCTCTGCCTCGCCTTCGCGGAGCGGGCGGTGGCGGACGAGCACATCCTCACCTCGCTGGCGATCCCGTCCCACGCCTTCGACACCGTGCGGGAGAGCTGGGCGCGCCGCGACCCGTCCCTCTACGGACGCCTCGACCTCGCCTACGACGGCAGCGGCCCGGCGAAGCTCCTCGAATACAACGCCGACACGCCCACCGCCCTCTACGAGACCGGCGTGTTCCAATGGCTCTGGCTCGAAGACAATCTCGCACGCGGAAAGCTGCCCGCCGGCACCGACCAGTTCAACTCCGTGCACGAGCGCCTGATCGCCCGCCTCCGTGCGATCGGCGGACCGGTCGCCTTCACCTGCCTGGCCGACGCGCCGGAGGACCGCGGCACGGTGGCCTACCTCCAGGATTGCGCCCATCAGGCGGGACTCGCCACCCGCTTCGTGCCGCTCGATGCGGTGTCGGTGATGGACGACGGCGCCTTCTCGGATTCGCTCGGTGCCGCACTGGGGACGCTGTTCAAGCTCTACCCCTGGGAATGGGCGTTTCGCGATCCGTTCGGCCGGAACCTGTCCGCCACGCCGACCCGCTTCCTCGAACCGCCCTGGAAGGCGGTGCTCTCCAACAAGGGCCTGCTCGCTCATCTCTGGGCGATGGCGCCCGGCCATCCGAATCTGCTGGAGACCTACTTCGAGGACGATCCCGCCAAGGCGGCGCTGGGCACGAGCTTCGTGAAGAAGCCGATCCTGTCGCGGGAGGGCGCGAACGTGCTCATGCTGCGCGACGGGGCGGTGATCGCCCGCGAGGACGGCCCCTACGGCGCGGAGGGCTACGTGCGCCAGGCGCTGGCCGACCTCGCCGTCTTCGGTGGAGAACGGGTGCTGCTCGGGAGCTGGATCGTCGGCGACGAGCCGGCCGGCCTGTGCCTGCGCGAGAGCCCCGACCTCATCACCGGCAACCGCGCGCGCTTCGTCCCGCACGTGATCGCACCATAATCGCGGAAACACCCATCGAACTCTACACCCTTCAGTGGTGCGACATTCTGAGTTGATTCCCCAGGTTTATCATTCTCATTTGGCCGCTTGAGACGCCATCGCCTGAAGAACTTCTTTTTTCTGCTTGGTATCGGTGAATGTATCTTTGATTTGATTGAAGGCATAAGGCGCAAATAGGGCCGATCCTGAGAGAAAAAACGCCGAAACTCCGTTAGTGATTTTTGAAATATCTTCCGGTGCCATGAACATCTTGTAGATAAGTGCGTTGCCGAAGGCCCAAAGGAACGCACCCATGACGATCAGTCCGAACATTCCGGTGATGCGACTATAGCTCGACGGTTCTCCAGGTGACGTCGATTCCTCCGTTGCAGCCTGTCGACGGGCCCACGCCATGGCAACGACCGCCTCGGGATTCTTGTCCGCCAAAGCCGTTTTGAAATCGAAGCCTTGCAGACACTTCCACGTAATAAGGATGATCACGCCATTGTATGCCACCATGACGAGAAATACGAGAAACTCCATCTCGATCTCCATGCCAAGAGAACATTGCCATAGGCAACGAAACGCTTTCATTTCTGATTGAATACTGGATCAGAACGCGAAATCAAGGCATATCAACGAGCCACTTCTGCCCAAGAATTGCATATCGACCGCCATAGCTGCGGAATATAGCGTATAATCCAAGTACATCTAACATGCGCTCGACCAGCCCGCAAGTCGTCGCGGCGATTTGCGGAGCAATTCCGACTTGATTCCCGACGGAAGGATCGGTCTGCCCGAATGGGCATCGGCATCGTCACGTTCGAATGCCGCAGGACGGGATGGCACAGTGCCATCGCACCGATTCTCGGGCCGGCGTCGTGACCCCGCACGGTTGGCGCCCTATCTCACCGCCGTGACCGAGATCCTGTTCTACCACATGCAGCGCCAGCCCCTGGAATCGGTGCTGCCGAGCCTCCTGGAGAAATCCCTGGAGCGGCAGTGGCGCGTCGCCGTGCAGGCCACGAGCGAGGAGCGCCTCCAGGCCCTCGACGACCATCTCTGGACGTTTTCGGACGAGAGCTTCCTGCCCCACGGCACCGACCGCGACCCCGATGCGGGCACGCAGCCCGTGGTGCTCACGCTGCGCGACGCCAACCCGAACGGCGCCACGATCCGCTTCCTGGTGGACGGCGCGCCGCTGCCGGAGGATTCCGGCACCTATGCCCGCATCTGCATCCTGTTCGACGGCAGCGACCAGGACGCCCTCCTGTTCGCGCGCGAGCAGTGGCGCTCCGCCAAGGAGGGCGGCCACAGCGTCGCCTACTGGCAGCAGGACGACAGCGGGCGCTGGCAGAAGAAGGCGTGAGCGGCACCCCCGCCCATTCCCGAGAGGAGACCCCATGATCCGTGTCCTGATGCTGCTCGCCGCCCTGGCGGCGGGCCTGCCCGCGGCGGGGTCGTCCGCGCTGGCCCAGCCTCGCCCAGAGGCACGCCAGGCGGAAGCGCGGCAGGCGGAAGCGCGCCAGCCGGAGGGACGCAAGCTGCCCGCCGACGCGGTGACGCAGCACAGCCTCGCCCTCTCGGACGGCCGCACGCTGAACCTCACGGCGACCGCCGGCAGCCTCGCCCTGGTGGACGAGGCGGGCAAGCTCCAGGCCGAGATCGCCTTCACGGCCTACACCCTGCCGGACCGCAGCCCGGTGGGACGTCCCGTCACCTTCGGGCTGAACGGCGGTCCGGGCGCGGCCTCGGCCTATCTCAATCTCGGCGCGGTCGGCCCCTGGCGCCTGCCGCTGGACGGCCCGAGCATCAGCCCCTCCACGGCTCCGGTGGTGCTGCCCAACGACGAGACGTGGCTCGACTTCACCGACCTCGTCTTCATCGACCCGGTCGGCACCGGCTACAGCCGGGCGGCGGGCGACGACGGCAAGCGCTACTTCACCATCGACGCCGACGCCTCGGTGCTCGCCGCCGCCATCGCCCGCTGGCTGCGCACCAACGACCGGCTCGCCTCGCCGAAATTCTTCCTCGGCGAGAGCTACGGCGGCTTCCGCGGCCCGCTCATCGCCCGCAAGCTGCAGGACGACGTGGGCGTCGGCCTGTCGGGCCTCGTGCTGCTCTCGCCCGTCCTCGATTTCGGCTGGCTCCAGCCGCCGCGCCACAACCCGCTCGGCGACGTCACCCGGCTCCCCTCGCTCGCCGCCGCCGGCCTGGAGCGGCGCGGCCTCACGCCGGGGCCGCAGACCATGGCCGAGGCCGAGACCTATGCGGCGACCGACTATCTGGCGGACCTCCTGCGCGGCCCCGGCGACGCGCAGGTCCGCGCCCGCCTGACCGCCCGCGTCTCCGCCCTCACCGGTCTCGATCCGGACCTCGTGCGGCGCCAGGCCGGGCGCATCTCCACCGGCAGCTTCCAGCGCGAGACCGCCCGCGGCGAGGAGCGGGTCGCCAGCGCCTACGACACCGGGGTGACCGGCTGGAATCCCGAACCCACCGCGGCCCATGCGGGCTTCGAGGATCCGCTCCTCACCGCCATGCTGGCCCCGCTGTCGAGCGCGATGGTCGACCACTACGCCCGCACCCTGAACTGGCGGGTCGTCAACCTGCGCTACGAACTCCTCAGCACCGCGGTGAACCGGTCCTGGAGCTGGGGCTCGGGCCGCACACCGCCCGAGGCGGTGAGCGAACTGCGTCAAGCGCTCGCCCTCGACGGCGCCATGCGGGTGCTGGTCGCGCACGGCTACACCGACCTCGTGACGCCCTACTTCGCCTCGAAGCTCATCCTCGACCAGATCCCGGCCTTCGGGCCCGAGCGGCGACTCAGCTTGGCGGTTTTCCCGGGCGGGCACATGTTCTATTCCCGCCAAGCCTCGCGGGCGGCCTTCCGCAGCGAGGCCCGCCGCCTCTACGAGGCGGCGCTGGCGGCACGGCAGGGCGGCGAGGGACGATGAGAGGGGTTCGGGCGGTGATCCTGGCGGGCGTGAGCGCCGCGCTGGCGGGGTGCGGGTCGGGGTCCGAGCGCGCCGCGCCGGTGGCGCCGGTGCCGCAGCCGTCGCCCCGGTCCACCCTGGGTGCCGTGCTCGCACCCGACGGCGCCTGCACCGGCCCGGCGCCGGGCACCGCCGCCGCGATCGCGCCCGGCATCGCCGAGTGCGATCTCGTCCTCCTGAAGGGCAAGCCGCCCACCGACGTGCTGGTCGGGGAGAGCGGTCGCGGTCAGCGCGAGGTGCAGGTGCTGTATGCCGAGCCCGGCGGGCGCGAACTCTACTTCTTCATCGACAACCGCCTCGATCGCATCGTGCGCTGAGGCGCGTGTGCGCCGGCGCACGCGGCCGGGGACGAGCCGGTCTTTGGCTGCGGGCGTGATTGCCAACGCATCGTCCGACGGAACGGTCACCGGTTCGTCGCAGAAAATGCGAGAATAACAAAGGCTTAGAGCAGGATTCGACCGCCGCGCGATCGGATTCTGCTCTGAGGACAGGGCGCCGGAACGCGGGCCTCGCCGCCGCGGCGCTGCCCCGCGGGACGACGAATCGGACAAGCTCAGATGGCGCGCGAACCGAACGCAGTCGACTTCTGGCGCGGACTCGCCCTGATCACGATCTTCATCAACCACATTCCCGGCAATTTTTTTCAGGATTTCACCTATTCGCAGTACGGCATTTCGGACGCCGCCGAACTGTTCGTCTTCCTGGCCGGCTGGTCGATCGGCATCGCGGTCCGCGGCCGCAAGGGCGTGCTGGAGCCCGCCAGCCGCACGCTGCTGCGGCTGCTCTCGCGCATGGTCGAGGTCTACCGGGCGCAGCTCGTCATCACGGCGATCGCGCTCGCCATGCTGGCGGGCGCCGCGCTCTACACCGACAACCCGCTCCTCCTCGAATGGCACAATGCCGGGCCGGTCTTCACCGACCCGGTGCAGACGATGGTGGGCTGGGTCACGCTCCTGCACCAGCTCGGCTTCTTCAACATCCTGCCGCTCTACGTGGTGCTGCTCGGCCTCGCGCCGATCTTCGTGCTGCTCGCCCGGGTCAGCCGGGGGCTGGCGCTCGGCGCCTCGCTCGCCCTCTACGGCGTGGCGCTCACCTTCGAGCTGAACGTGCCCTCGTGGCCGGGGGAGGGGCACTGGTTCTTCAACCCGTTCAGCTGGCAGCTCCTGCTGGTGCTCGGCTTCATGGCACACGAGTGGCGGCGGGAAGCATCGGGCTTCCTCGTCTGGCGGCGGCGCCTGAAGCCGGTCGGGATCGCGATCGTGCTGCTCGGCGCCTATCTGGCGTGGTTCCACATCCGGCCCGATCCGCTCCTCGTGCCGGAGCCGCGCCTGTTCTTCACCTTCGACAAGTCCAACCTGCCGCCCGCGCGCCTGATCCACTTCATCGGGGTCATGCTCGCCTTCCAGGGCGTGTTCGGCTGGATCGATACCCACGCCGCGTGGCTCAGCCGCCAATTCGCCGCGCTCGGCCGCAACTCGCTCGCGGTCTTCTCGGTCGGGTCTATCGCCAGTCTCGCGGCCCAGCTGTTAAGGTTCTGGACGGGAGGCGGTTTCGCCGTTGACGTGTTTGTCGTAGGATCGGGGATCGGTCTCCTGGCGTTCACCGCATGGTTCGTCGAATGGCGCTCCCGTTCCCCTCCGTCGTCCGGTACGGCCTGACGTGTCTTCTCGCCGCCGGGCTCGCCGGAGCCGCCGTGCCGCCGAGCGCCGCCGCGCAGGGCGCCTCCGATAAGCCGGCCGCGGCCGAGATCCCGCTCCCCGATGCGCCGGATGCGAGCCTGTCGCCGGAATGCCGGGTGCCCGGCTCGAAGCTCTACACCCTGGCGAAGCTGCGGGGGGTGAAGAAGGCCCTGAAGGAGCACCGTTCCGTCCACGTGCTCTCGATCGGCTCCACCTCCGGCGGACTCGGCGCCGCCGCCAACTATCCGGTCAAGCTCGAAACGGCCCTGGAGCAATCCTTCCCGGACGTGACGGTGGACGTCGAGAGCCGCGGTGTGTCGGGTGAGATCGCCTACGGGGCGGCCGAGCGCCTGCGCAACATGGTGGCGGAGATCGAGCCGGACCTCGTGGTCTGGCAGGTCGGCTCCAACGACGCCCTCGCGCGCGTCGACGTGGAGGCCTTCGCCGCCTCGCTCGCCGACACCGTCGACTGGATCAAGTCGCACGGCATCGACATCGTGCTGGTCGATCCCCAGTACACCGCGAGCCTCGCCAAGGACGACTATTACAACGACTTCGTGCGCGCGATCCAGAAGGTGGCGGCCGAGCGGCAGGTGCCGCTGGTGCTGCGCTTCGAGGCGATGCGCTACCTCGCGGGCGCCTCCAAGGGCACGTTGCCGATGAGCGGGTTCCGCCTCGCCGATCTCGGCTACCGCTGCATGGCCGAGCACGTCACGCGCGCCATCACGGTCTCGCTGCTGCAGCCGGACGTGACCGGCACCCCAGCGCCGAGCCCCGCGCCGCAATCTGCGGCCAACGCCGCCCCCGGCAGCGGATCGAAGTAGCGCTGCCGCGATCGCTCGAACCGTCGCGGGCCGCTTAACCGGGTGACAATCCCGAGGTGCTAGTCCGGGAGGCCGGCGCGCCTCGCCTGCCGGCAAAGGCTGGCGGCGGGGCTGGTGGCGGGATGACGGCCGGAGCTTCACTCAGCGGCGCACGCGCGGCGCCGGATACCGGAGGCCTTGCCCGGTCGGCCGCGGCCGTCTTCGGCGTACGCATCGCGGCTGCGGGATTCGCCTTCGGGGCGCAGGCCTTGATGGCCCGCCTGATGGGTGGCGCCGAGTACGGCATCTTCGCGTCGATCTGGGTCTGGACCGCGCTGCTCGGTCACGCCTCCACCTGGGGCCTGTCGCAGGCCGCCTCCCGGTACCTGCCCGTCCACCGGGCGCGGGGCGAGGCCGATCTCGCCCGCGGCTACATCGCCTTCGGGGCCGCCTTGTCCCTGGGGGCGGGGGCGCTGCTCGCGGGCGCGGGCGCGGCCGTCATCGTCCTCGTGCCGGGCGTGGTGGCCGCGCCCTACGCCGCGCCGCTCCTCGTCGCCGCGCTCGTGCTCCCGCTCTTCGCCCTGCAGGATTTCTGCGAGGGCATCGCGCGCGCGCAGCACTGGACCCTGCTGGCGATCGCGCCGCCCTACCTGCTGCGCCAGGGCCTGATCATGGCGGCGATGCTGGGAGCTCTCGCGCTTGGCGCGCCGCCCGAGGCCTCGACCGCCGTCGCCTGCACGCTCATCGCCACCGCGCTCGCCCTGGCGGTCCAGGCCGTGCTCCTGGCGTGGCGCCTGCGGCGGGTGCTGCCGCCGGGACCGCGCGCCTGGGCGTGGCGGCGCTGGATGGGTGCGGCGCTGCCGATCGGTCTCATCGATCTCGCGGGATCCGGCTTCGCCTTCGCGGACGTGCTGGTGCTCGGCTTCCTGCTGGGGCCGGTGGAGGTCGGCATCTACTTCGCGGCGACGCGCCTGCTGCAGTTCCTCGCCTTCGTCCACTACGCCGCCTCGGCGGTGACCGCCCCCCGGATCGCCGAGGCCGATGCCCGGAGTGACCGGTCAGGCCTTCAGGATCTCGTGCGGCACTGGTCGCGCCTGACCCTGCTCGCCACCCTGGCGACCGGCCTCGGCCTCCTGGCGGCGAGCCCTCTGCTGCTGGGTCTGTTCGGCGCCGGGTTCCGGTCCGCGCTGCCGCTCCTGGCGATCCTGGTGGCGGGCCACGTCGTCGCGGCGGCCTTCGGGCCGGCAGAGGACGTGCTGACCATGCTCGGCGCCGAGCGTCTGTGCGCAGCCATCACGCTCGGGCTGCTCGCCCTCTCCATCGTCCTGATGCTCGCCCTGGTGCCGGTGCTCGGGGTCGCGGGGGCGGCCGTGTCCGCCGCCCTCGCGGTGGCACTGCGCGGCTGGCTCCTCGCCGTCGCCGCGCGGCAGCGCCTCGGCCTCGTCACGTCGGCCTTCGCGGGAGGTGCCGCATGAACGCTCCGGTCCTGCGGCTGCGGGCCGCTTCCACCCTCCGGGCCGAGTTGCTGCCGGTGGCGGCGCTCGATCCGGGAGCCTGGGACGCGCTGGCCGCCCGCGCCGCCGCGCCATCGCCGGATTACAGCCGCCGGATGATCGAGGCCCATCGCGCCCACGGGCTCGCCCCGGCGGATCTGGCCTGCGTGGCGGTGCGCGACGGGGGCGACCTGCTGGCCCTGCTGCCCTTCCGCCGCGCCCGGCTCGGACCGTGGCTGCGCGTCGCAAAACCCTTAGGCTCGCCCTTCATCACCGCCACGGCGCCGCTCGTCGCGGACGGACCCGCCTTCGCGCCCGCGCTGGCCGCGCTGGTCGATGGCCTGGGGCGCGGCTGCGGCCCATCTGGCTGGTGGTGGCCGGGCCTGCCCGCCGACGAGCCGGTCGGCCGCGCGCTGCGCGAGGCGATGCGGGACGCGGGCTGGCAGCTCGCGACGGTCTCGTCCTTCGAGCGCCCGATTCTCGACCGGCGCCCGAGCCACGACGCCTTCCTGGCCGGGCACCCGTGCAAGGGCCGCCTGAAGGACCTGCGGCGCCGCCGCCGCCGCCTCGACGAGGCGGGCCAGGTGACGGTCGAGAGCATCGGGCCGGACGGCGACCTCGCCGGCGCGGTCCAGGCCTTCCTCGCCCTGGAGCGGAAAGGCTGGAAGGGCAGGGGCGGCACGGCGCTCGCGAGCCGCGCGGCGACGACCGCCTTCGCGCAGGACCTCTTCGCCCCAGGGCCCCGGCCCTTCGCGCCCCGGGCCGACCTGCTGCGCCTCGACGGGGCGGTGATCGCCGCCAGCCTCGCGCTCGTCGGCCGCGGCACCGCCTTCCTGGTGAAGACCACCTACGACGAGGATCACGCCGCCCTCGCGCCCGGCGCCCTCCTCGAACTCGAGATCATCCGGGCCTTCCACGCCGAAGGCTTCGCCGGGCGGCTCGATTCGGTCACCACCGAGAACCGCATCCTCGGCGACCTCTACCCGGACCGCACGCGTATCGCCGAGATCGCCGCGGTGCCGCCGGGCGGCCTCGATCCCGCGCGCCTGACGCGGGCGATCGACCGCTACTACGGCTTCCGGCGCCTCGCCCAGCGCGCCCGGCTGGCGCTCAGGCGAGTGCGGGACCGGCAAGCGCCATGAGGCCGCCGGATCGGTGATCCGGCGGCCTCAGAACGTCCATCTCTGCCGGCGCGTTGGCAGGCCTCAGGCGGTCTGGACCCGGGCCAGGAAGCCGCGCACCTCCTGCGCCAGCCCCTCGGAGCCCGCCGACAGCGCCTGCGCCGCCTGCAGCACCCGCGAGGCGGCCTCGCCGGTGGTGCCCGCGCCCTGGCGCAGGTCGGTGGCGATCTCGGTCACCCGCTCGGTGCCCTGGGCCGCCGCCTGTACGCTGCGGGCGATCTCGCGGGTCGCCGCCCCCTGCTGCTCCACGGCCGCGGCGACGCCGGTGGCCGAGCGCGACATCTCGGCGATGACCTCGCCGATGCGGTGAAGGTCGGCGACCGCCGCCTGCGTCGCCGCCTGGATCTCGCCCACGTAGGCGGCGATCTCGTCGGTGGCCTTGGCGGTCTGACCGGCGAGGTCCTTGACCTCGGCGGCCACCACCGCGAAGCCTCGTCCCGCCTCGCCGGCCCGCGCCGCCTCGATCGTGGCGTTGAGCGCCAGAAGGTTCGTCTGCGCGGCGATGCCGGAGATGACCGAGACCACTTGGCTGATGCGCCCGGCGCTCGCCGCGAGGTTCTGCACCGTGGCGTCCGTGCGCCGTGCATCCGCCACCGCCTGTCCGGCGATGCCGGAGGATTGCGCCACCTGCCCGATGATCGACTGGATGGAGGCGCTCATCTCCTCGGTGGCGGCTGCCACCGTCTGCACGTTGGCCGAGGTCTGCTCGGCCGCGCCCGCCACGGTGGCGGATTGCCCGGTGGCGTGGTCGGCCGAGCGCACCATGATGCCGGCGGTGGCCTCCATCTCCTGGGCCGCCTGGGTGAGCTGCCGCACGAGGCTGCCGACGCTGCGGTCGAGCTGGGCGGCCATCGCCTCCATGTCGGCCCGGCGCTGCGCGGCCGCGTGGCGGGTGCCCTCGTCCTGGGCGGCGCGGAGCGCGTCGGCCTCCCGCATCGCCTCGGCGAGGATCTGCGTGCTCGCCCAGATCTCGCCGATCTCGTCCTGCCGCGGCGCCACCGCGGGCAGCCCGCGCTCGCCCGCTGCGAGCGCCCCGATCGCCTTCGTGAGACGGGCGAGCGGACGGCCGATCTGCCGCTGGGCGATCAGCGTGCCGAGCAGCATCGCCAGCGCGGTGCCGCCCAGCGCCAGGGCGAGGAGAAGCTGCAGGCGCGAGGCGTAGAGCGCCTCGGTCTCCCGGTCGATCGCCTCCACCTGCGCGCGGCTGCGCGCCGTCAGGGCGTCGATGCTGGCCTGGAACGCCTTGCGGTTGGCGCGGTTCGCGTCGTTGTTGCCCTGCACGTTCGCGGCCTGGGGCGAGACCTCGGTGCCGAGGCGCGCGGTCTCGGTCCGGAAAGCCCGGAAGGTGGCGGCGTCGCGCACCACCGCCTCGAACACCTCTCGGTCCGACGCGGGCACCAGCGACTGCCAGACTTTCAGGAGGGCGTCGATCTCGTTCAGCAGGGTCGCGAGGCCCTCGGCGAACTTGCGCGCCTCGTCCGTGGCCTTCGCCGCGTAGATGCCGCGCGCCTCCATCACCACCGCGGTGACGAGGCGGTTCAGGCGCTCGCTGTAGAGCGCGCGGGTCGAGGCCGCCTTCACCTCCTCCGCGGAGCCGTTGAGACTGCCCAGCGACTGGGCGCCGATCCCGGCCACCAGCAGCGTGACGGCGCCGAATCCTCCGAGGAGCCCGATGAGTTTCGTCCTGATGCGCATCCGGTTGCCGATCTGCTCGATACGACCCCCGTTGTGGCAAGAGGATTTTGATAAACCGTAACCCGCTGCTGATCCTGGCGCGGCCGAAGGGACGGAATGCGAGGCCGAAGCCCGGCTATACTTGACCCTGCGGCAGTACCGGGCGGTCTCAGCCGTGGGATCCTTCGGCTTTCCAGCCGACCTGCGCCTGCGGCTTGGCGTCGGTCGAGGCGAAGTAGGGCTTGAGATCGAGGAGGGGCGTGCCGTCGAGGCAATCGAGCCCGCGCACCGTGAGGCGCGGGCCCTCGATGGCGAGCAGGTCCACGACCGAGAGCGCGATCGGGTTCGGGCGGGCGGGCGAGCGCAGCGCGAAGGTGCCGCGCGGCGCGCCCGCATGGCGCGGCTGCTGCACCAGGAGGCCGCGCGGCGCCCGATCCATCCAGTAGAGGACGATCAGGTGGGTGGTCCCGCCCAGGCCCGCGAGCGCGGGGGCGTAGAGCGGGTCCAGCTCGATCGTGCAGACGGCATCCGACTGGGCCGAGTTCTTGGGGCACTCCTCGCGGCGCGTCCAGGGCGTGCGGATGCGGCCGATGAAGTGGAGCCCGGCATCGAAGCGCTCGGGCAGGGCCGCGGCCGTCTCGCCCGGCCGCAGCCCGAAATCCGGATCCGGCGTCACTTCAGCAGCACCACCTGCGCGTCGCCCTTGCGGCGCAGGACGTTGACCGTGACGTCCGGGCCGTGGCGGTGGAGCAGGAGGTCGACCCGCGACCCGCCGAGCTTGAGGTTGCGGATCATCACCTCGTCGAGGAAGGACGGCAGGATCGGGTCGCGGAAGCGGATGCGGTTGCGGTCGTGGCGCAGTTCGAGGCCGAGGCAGGCCGCCAGGAACGCGAACGGGGCCGCCGCCGCCCAGGCCTGCGGGCTGCAGGCCACCGGATAGTTGGTCGGGCCGCGCTGCTTGCGCTGCATGAAGCCGCAGAACAGCTCGGGCAGGCGCCGCCCCTCCTCGTAGAGCGAGGCGCCGTGCTGGCCCTCGAACACCCGCGCGGCCGCCCGCTTGTGGCCGTAGCGGGCGAGCCCCAGCGCCACGATGGCGTTGTCGTGCGGCCAGATCGAGCCGTTGTGGTAGGACATCGGGTTGAAGCGTGCCTCGCCCTGCGCGATCGTGCGCACGCCCCAGCCGTTGAACCCGTCCTTGCCCATCAGCGCGTCCGCGACGCCCGCCGCGCGCTCCGGGTGGGCGATGCCGGTGAACAGCGCGTGGCCCGCGTTGGAGGAGCGCACCGCGCAGGGACGTTTTTCCCCGTCCAGCGCCAGCGCGTAGGTGCCCAGCTCCGGCACGAAGAAGGCCCGGTCAAAGGCCTCGCGCAGGCCCTCCGATGCGATCTTCAACCGCTCGGCCAGGGCCACGTGGCCGAGCATCGCGGCGAGCTTCGCGGCGGAGCGCTTGGCCGCGTAGACGTAGCCCTGCACCTCGCACAGCGCGATCGGCCCCTGCGCCATGCGGCCGTCCGCGTGGAAGATCGAGTCGTGGCTGTCCTTCCAGCCCTGGTTGGCCAGTCCCTTCTCGGTCTCGCGGGCGTACTCGACGAAGCCGTCGCCGTCGCGGTCGCCGTAGGTGTCGATCCATTCCAGCGCCGCCAGGATGTTGGGCCAGATCGCCTGGATGGTCGCCTTGTCGCCGGTCTGCTCGAAATACTGCCCGGCCAGCATCACGAAGAGCGGCGTCGCGTCGATGGTGCCGTAGTAGAGCCGGAAGGGCACCTCGCCGAGATTGGCCATCTCGCCGTGGCGGGTCTCGTGCAGGATCTTGCCGGGCTGGGCATCGGCCGCGGGGTCGTTGGTCTTCGCCTGGGTCGCCGCGAGGTAGCGCAGAACGCCCTTGGCGATGTTCGGATCGATCCACAGCGTCATCATCGCGGTGATGATGCCGTCGCGCCCGAACACGGTGCTGTACCAGGGGATGCCTGCATACGGGTAGAGGCCGTGCTCCGTGCGGGTCGCCAGCATGTAGAGGTCGGCGGTGGCGCGGCAGGCGGCCTCGTTGAACTGGTCGTTCGAGCTCTCGATGGTGGTGATGTCGGCGGTCGCCGCGCGCAGGTCGCGCCGGGCATCCCGGTAGGCCAGCGCGAAGGCCATGCCCTCGCCCTTGGCGTGGCCGTCCTCCCGGCGCGGGCTCGGATAGATCGGCGAGGTGATGGGCAAGGCGCTGCCCCTCACGGCCACGAGCTGGTCCGCCTTGACGTCGCTCGCGTCGAAGACGGCGCGCACGAACACCGACGCCCGCCCGCCCGGGGGCAGGCGCACCTCGAACTCGGCCCGGTTTTTCTCGATCAGGTCCGGCTTCGGCCCGAAGCGCAGGCGCGTGGTGCGCAGGCGGTTGTCGAGGCCGTGGTAGCGAAACATCACCTCGTCGGGCCGCGTCACCTCCACGCTGCGCTGGCCCCGCCGCTCGCGGGTGCCGCCGCGTACCTCGAACAGGTCGCGGAAATCCGCGTCGAAGCTGAGCGCGAGGCGCAGGTGGCGGGGCTTGGTGTCGTAGTTGCGCAGCCCGATCCGGTCGTAGCAGGTGCCGCGAAACAGGAATTTGGTGCGGTCGAGCGCGATGATCTCGCGGGGGATCGAGGTCTCGTCGTTGGCGTCGATGCGGATGTCGGGGGTGGTCATGTCGACCGAGAGCGCCCCGTTGTCGTCCTGGATCACCGAGCCGAGGAGGAGCGGGCGCTGGCCCTCGACGGTCAGTTCGAGCCGCGAGAGGAAGCGCGTGTCCTGGAAGTAGAGGCCCTCGGGCCCCGGAAACACCCCGATGTCGCCGTAGCTGTCGAGGACCGCGAAGGCGTCGCCGTGCTTGAGCGAGCGCAGCGGCCGCTCCACCAGCGAGGTCTGGGCCTCGATGTGGTACTGCGGCAGCGGCTCGTCGTCCTGTCCGGCACCGGAATGCGAGAGGGCGGCGGGCTCCTGCACGGTCACGGCCATCGGCGCGGGTCTCCAAGTCTAGAGGGGGCTTCGAGAGGGGGCTTCGAGAGGGGCTGGTTCGGGCACGGCGGGGGCGAATCACCCCGCTGAAGGCTGCCATACGCCCGCCAATGTGGGCCATCGTGCGGCCCCGGCCAGGGGACGTCCTGCCCGCATATGCGCCAGAAACGCCGAAGGCCCGGCCTCCTCGCGGAGGCCGGGCCTTCGGTTCGTGTCAGTGCGGCGGCCGCGGCGTCAGAGCGGCCAGAGACCCGCGGGCTTGGTGCCGTTGTGGCCGTTGGCGATGCCGCCCAGCGCGTGGTCGGCGCCGAGCGACAGGCCCGGGATCTTGATCGCCTGGGCCTCGGCCGCGATCAGCGACTCGTAGGCGTTCACGTAGGAGCCCGCCATGACGCTCGCGGTGAAGCGGGTCTCGAAGTAGCGGCGCACCCCCTGACGGCTCATGGCCTTCACGGTCTCGACCGCCGCGACCGCCTCGTCCATCGACTCGACCACCACGCCCGAGACGCCGTCCTTGATCACCTCCGGCACCGAGCCGTTGCGCCACGCGATCACCGGCGTGCCCGCCGACATCGCCTCGATCATCACCAGGCCGAAGGGCTCCGGCCAGTCGATCGGGAAGGCGAGCGCCAGCGCGTTGCCGAGGAAGTCGTGCTTCTGGTCCTCGTTGATCTCGCCGATGTACTCGACCAGCGGGTGGTGGGTCATCGGCTCGATGACCTCGTCCCAGTACTCCTGGTCGGCCTTGTCGACCTTCGCGGCGATCTTGAGCTTCACGCCCGAGCGCTTGGCCATCTCGATGGCGCGGTCGGGCCGCTTCTCGGGGGAGATGCGGCCGAGGAACGCGAGGTAGCCGCCGTCCTTCGGCGTCGCCGAGAAGCGGCAATTCTCCGCCGGCAGGCCGTGATGGATCGTCGCCAGCCAGTTGGCGTTCGACGGCATCGGCCCGCGCTGGTGGTCGGAGATCGACACCAGCGGCATGCCCGTGAAGGTGCGGTAGACCGGCATGAAGTCCGGCACGTCGAGCCGGCCGTGCAGGGTCGTCACGCACTTGTGGTTGAGGTCCTCGAACAGCGGGTACTGCAGGAGGTCGATGTGGAAGTGGATGATGTCGAACTCGTCGGCCCGGCGGCGCAGGTGGTAGAGCATGGCCAGGTGGCTCGCGACGTGGTCGCGGATGCCGGCGAGGCGCAGGCCCTCGGGCGCGCAGGCGACGAGCTTGGCGCTCGTCTCCGAGTCGCCGCTGGCGAACAGCGTGACGTCATGGCCCTGCCGGACCAATTCCTCCGTCAGCCACGAGACCACGCGCTCGGTGCCGCCGTAGAACTTGGGCGGGACAGCCTCCGCGAGGGGGGCGATCTGGGCTATGCGCACGACGAATTCTCCTGAGACGCCAATCGTTGGCGGGATCAAGCACGATCGGGCCTGAGCGGGACATGAACAGAACCGCGAACCTACGGTTATGGTTCCGGTGCGATGCACAACACGAACCCGCGCGCGAGGGGAGTCCGGTCGTGCGGGCCGCCCCCGCTGCCCACACCTTTCCTCAGCCGGCCGCGATCCGGGCGCGCGCCGCGCATCCCGATTGCGGCGATGCCGGGGGCGTGCTAAGGCGCCCGCCTCATCCGAACCGCCCGGCCGTGAGGGCTGCCGTGGCGGTTCGTCTCGCTCCACGCACCGATCGCTGGATCGTCGGGTCTGCAAGGGCCCGGTGGAGCTCGTCTCAGGAGAGCGAAATGCCCAAGCTCAAGACCAAGTCGGGCGCCAAGAAGCGCTTCAAGATCACCGGGACCGGCAAGGTCATGTACGCCCAGGCCGGCAAGCGGCACGGGATGATCAAGCGGACCACGAAGCAGATCCGCAACCTGCGCGGCACCACCACCCTGTTCGAGGGCGATGCCGCCAACGTCAAGAAGTACTTCCTGCCCAACGGCTGAAGTCCTTCTCTCGCGATCAATCTGTTTCGTTAAGCACTCCAGGAGATCATCATGGCTCGCGTCAAGCGCGGCGTGACGAGTCACGCCAAGCACAAGAAGGTGTTCAAGGCCGCCAAGGGCTATTACGGCCGGCGCAAGAACACGATCCGCATCGCCAAGCAGGCGGTGGAGAAGGGCCTCCAGTACGCCTACCGCGACCGCAAGAACCGCAAGCGCAGCTTCCGCGCCCTGTGGATCCAGCGCCTCAACGCGGCGGTGCGCGAGCACGGCCTGACCTATTCGCGCTTCATCGACGGCCTCTCCAAGGCGGGGATCGTGGTGGACCGCAAGGCGCTGTCGGAACTCGCCATCCACGAGCCGGCGGCCTTCGGGGCCGTGGTCGCGCAGGCCAAGGCCGCGCTGCCCGCCGAGACCGCCCAGGCGGCGTGACGTCACGCGCAGCGGGGGCGTCTCGCCGCCCCCGCGCCACCCGACGGCCCGCCCCCGCGCGGGCCGTTCTCGTTTGCGCGGCTTGACCGGCCGGCCCCGGCGGGGCACGGCGTCCCCGCGCGATCCGGCAGGGACCCAATGACCGATCTCCACAGCCTCGAATCCGACCTCCTCGCGAAGGTCGAGGCCGCCGCGGACGAAGCGGCGCTCGACGGCGTGCGGGTGGCCGCGCTCGGCAAGAAGGGCGCCGTCTCCGACCTTCTCAAGACGCTCGGCGCCATGTCGCCGGAGGAGCGCAAGGAGCGGGGACCGCTGATCAACGGGCTGCGCGACCGCGTGCAGGGCGCGATCCTGGCCCGCCGCGAGAGCCTCGCCGAGGCCGCGCTGGCGGCCCGCCTCGCGGCCGAGCGCATCGACGTGACGCTCCCCGTGCGCGAGGGGCCGGAGACGCGCGGGCGGGTCCATCCGATCACGCAGGTCATCGACGAGATCACGGCGATCTTCGGCGACATGGGCTTCGCCGTCGCCGAGGGGCCGGACATCGAGACCGACGAACTCAACTTCACGGCGCTGAACTTCCCCGAGGGCCACCCGGCCCGGGAGATGCACGACACGTTCTTCCTCGCCCCCGACCGGGACGGGAAGCGCAAGCTGCTGCGCACCCACACCTCGCCCGTGCAGGTGCGCACCATGCGCACGCAGCAGCCCCCGATCCGGGTGATCTGCCCCGGCCGCACCTACCGGCACGATTCCGACCAGACCCACACGCCGATGTTCCACCAAGTCGAGGGGCTGGTCATCGACCGCTCGGCCAACATCGCGCACCTGAAGTGGATCCTGGAAGAGTTCTGCAAGGCGTTCTTCGAGGTCGAGAGCGTCAAGATGCGCTTCCGCCCCTCGTTCTTCCCCTTCACGGAGCCCTCCGCGGAGGTCGACATCCAGTGCTCGCGCAAGGGCGGCGAGATCCGCTTCGGCGAGGGCGACGACTGGCTGGAGATCCTCGGCTGCGGGATGGTGCACCCGAACGTGCTGCGCCAGTGCGGCCTCGATCCCGATCAAGTGCAGGGCTTCGCCTGGGGCATGGGCATCGACCGCATCGCCATGCTCAAGTACGGCATGCCGGACCTGCGCCCCTTCTTCGAGGCCGACCTGCGCTGGTTGGACCATTACGGCTTCCGCCCGCTCGATATCCCGAATCTGGTGGGCGGGCTGACCACCTGAGGGAGCCCTGGGAGGCGCCGTCATGACCGAGCAGGAGATCACCGCGATCGCGAACGAGGTTCTGTCCCCGATCCTCGGCGGCTCCGGGTATGCGGGCGTCGAGGTGCGCCCCGGCTTCGACCACGACGGCGATCCGTCTCTGTTCGTCACGGCCCGCTTCAAGCCCGGCTCGGGCGTGACCGGCGGGAAGGAATCGAACGCCGCGCACGCGGCGCTCCGGATGACGCTGCTCGGGAAAGGGGAGGAGCGCTTCCCCTACCTCACCTTCGATTACCCGGACGACGAGGTTCTGGGCGATGACGACGATTGGCGCGCGGGCGGAGAAGCGTGATGCCGCGCCTGGGCAACCCCCTCGTGTACGATCTCCTGGAGGTCGCCACGTCATTGGCCGAGCAGACGGGACGCCGCAATCTCCAGAAGGCGGCGATGCGGCGTGCCGTCAGCACGGCCTATTACGCCGTTTTCCACGGGCTCTGCTTCATCTGCGCCCGCGCGCTCGACGTCTGGACGCGCGACACGATGCTGATGGAGCCGGTCTATCGATTGCTCGATCACGGCCAGGTCAGGAAGCGGTTGGCCGGGCGTGAGGCGGCCGAACTCGGCCCGGGCATCGTCGCGATCGGCGTGTCCTTCGCCGAGCTTCAGGAGCGTCGGCATCAAGCGGATTACAGCCCGCCGAGCCTGGAGGTTCGCCGCTACGTCACCCGCAGCACCGTCGTGCGGGCCAAGCAGACCGTCGCCGACCTTGAATCCCTCGATGACGACCAGCGTCGCAGGCTGGCCGTCCTCCTCGTCACGAAGACTCGGCTCGCCTGAGCCCACGGGTTACGACCGATGAAATTCACCCTCTCCTGGCTCAAGGACCACCTCGACACCGACGCCTCGCTCGACACCATCGTCGAGACGCTGACCCGCATCGGGCTGGAGGTGGAGCGCGTCGAGGACAAGGCGGCGGACCTCGCGGCCTACCGGATCGCGGCCGTGCTCACCGCCGAGCAGCACCCGAACGCGGACCGGCTGCGCGTCTGCACGGTCGATGCCGGCGACGGCGCCGCCCCCGTGCAGGTGGTGTGCGGGGCACCGAACGCGCGCGCCGGCATGCGGAGCGTCTTCGCGCCGCCCGGCACCTACGTGCCGGGCAAGGACATCACCCTGTCGGTGGGCACCATCCGCGGCGTCGAGAGCCGCGGCATGCTGTGCTCGGGCGCCGAACTCGGCCTGTCGGACGACCATGACGGCATCCTCGACCTGCCGGCCGACGCGCCGGTGGGGCAGACCTACGCCGCCTATGCGGGCCTCGACGACCCGGTGATCGAGATCAACCTCACGCCGAACCGGCCCGACTGCACGAGCATCCACGGCATCGCCCGCGACCTCGCGGCGGCGGGGCTCGGCAGCCTGAAGCGCGAGCCGCTGCCGCCCGTGCGCGGGGAGGGGGCCTGCCCGGTCACGGTCGCCCTCGACTTCGCGGCGGAGGACCGGCACCTGTGCCCGCTCTTCGGCCTGCGGCTGGTGCGCGGCGTGCGCAACGGCCCGTCGCCGGACTGGCTGCAGCGGCGCCTGCGGGCGATCGGCCTTCGGCCCATCAACGCACTCGTCGACATCACCAACTACGTCACCTTCGACCGCGGCCGGCCGCTGCACGTCTTCGATGCCGCCAAGGTCACCGGCAACCTCACGGTCCGCCGCGCCCGCGCGGGCGAGGAGGTGGTGGCCCTCGACGGGCGCACCTACCGGCTCGACGAGGGCGTGGTGGTGATCGCCGACGAGGCGGGCGTCGAATCGATCGCCGGCATCATGGGCGGCGAGCATTCGGGCTGCGACGAGACCACCACCGACGTGCTGATCGAATCGGCCCTCTGGGATCCGCGCACCATCGCGCAGACCGGGCGGCGGCTCGGCATCATCACGGATGCGCGCTACCGGTTCGAGCGCGGCGTCGATCCGGCCTTCACGCTGCCGGGCCTCGACCTCGCCACCCGGATGGTGACGGATCTCTGCGGCGGCACGCCGACCCAGGCGACCGTCGCGGGCGAGATGCCAGACACCGACCGCGTCATCGACTTCCCCTGGACGGAGGTGCGGCGCCTCTCGGGACTCGACCTGCCGCGGCCGGAGATGAAGGTGACGCTGGAGAGCCTCGGCTTCCACGTCGCCGGCACGGGCGACCGGGTGAAGGTGCTTCCCCCCTCCTGGCGGCCGGACGTCGAGGGCAAGGCCGATCTCGTGGAGGAGATCGTGCGCATCGCCGGCCTCGACCGCATCGACCCCAAACCCCTGCCGCGGATCGACGCGACGGTGATCCGTCCGGTCCTCACGATGCTCCAGCGGCGCACCCGGCTCGCCAAGCGCGAACTCGCGGCGCGCGGCCTCGTCGAGGCGGTGACGTGGTCGTTCATCGCCAAGCACGAGGCCCAGGCCTTCGGCGGCGGGCGGCCGGACCTCGCCCTCGCCAACCCGATCGCCGCGGACCTCTCGGACATGCGCCCGAGCCTGCTGCCGGGCCTGCTGCGCGCCGCTCAGCGCAACGCCGACCGCGGCTATGGCGACGTGGCCCTGTTCGAGGTCGGCCAGTGCTTCGCCTCCGACCAGCCGGAGGGGCAGAGCATGCGCGCCGCCGCCCTGCGCCGCGGCACCGCGCGCTTCGCGGGCGCGGGGCGCCACTGGGACGGGGCGGCGCAGGCGGTCGACGCCTTCGAGGCCAAGGCCGACGCGCTGGCGCTCCTCACGGCGCTGGGCGTGCCGACCGGCGGGCTGCAGGTGGTCGCGGGCGCTCCCGACTACTTCCATCCCGGCCGCTCGGGCACGCTGCAATTCGGGCCGAAGAACCCGATCGGGCATTTCGGCGAGGTGCACCCGCGCGTGCTCAAGGCCCTCGACGTCAAGGGGCCGGTGGTCGCTTTCGAGATCGTGCTCGACGCGCTGCCGCTGCCCAAGCACCGGCCGACCAAGGTGAAGCCGCCGGCCAAGCTGTCAGAGTTCCAGCCGGTGAGCCGCGACTTCGCCTTCGTGGTCGGGCGCGACGTGGCGGCGGGCGACATCCTGAAGGCCGCCCAGGGCGCCGAGCGTGCGCTGATCGCGGGCGTGGAGGTTTTCGACGTCTACGAGGGCACGGGCATCGGGGCGGACCAGAAATCCGTCGCGGTGGCGGTGCGCCTGCAGCCGGTGGACCGCACCCTCACGGATGCGGAGATCGAGGCGGTGAGTGCCCGGATCGTCGCCGAGGTGGCGAAGAAGACCGGCGCGACCCTGCGCGGGTGAGCGCATCCGGGGAGCAGGAGGCGGCGATGACGGACCAGGCCCTCGTCGAGGAACTCTCGGACGCCTCCTACCTGCCCCAGGCCGCGCTCGCCCGCGCGGTGGCGGCGCCGGACACGATCGCGGAGCCCGTCGTCGCGCTGCTCGACCGGGCCGCCGCGGGCGAGAGCCTGACGGTGCCCGAGACGAACCTCGTTTTCTGGGGCGTCCACGCGCTCGGCGCCGCCCAGGACGGCCGCGCCTTCGCGCCGTACCTGCGGCTGATCCGGCGCCCCGACGAGGACGTCGCGGCGGTGCTGGGGGAAGACTACGTCGAGACCCTGCCGCGCCTCGTCGCGAGCCTCTACGACGGCGACCCAACGGCCCTGTTCGCCCTCGTGCGCGACCCACAGGCGGACGGACTCGTCCGCATGTCCGTGTTCGGCGCCATCGCGTTCCTGACCGCGGAGGGACGGCTCGATCCGGCCGCGACCCGCGATCTCCTCGACCGGTTCGACACGGAAGGGCAGGTTCCGGACGGCGATCCCGCCTGGCAGGGCTGGGAGGACGCGATCGGCCTTCTCGGCCACGCCGATCTGGCCGGGCGGGCGCGGGATTCGCGCCGCAGCGGGCGGACGCCCGCCGAGTTCAGCCGGCCCTCCGCCTTCGAGAAGATGCTGAGCGACGCCGCCGACGCGCGCCGTCGGCGCAAGTGGTTCGAGAAGATGAGCCTCGGATACCTCGGCGATCCCGCCATCGAACTCGCCTTCACGGCCGAGCCCGATCCCGATGCGGAGCCGGTCGAGTACGTCCCGCCTCCCGTCCACAATCCCTACCGGGATGTCGGCCGCAACGATCCCTGTCCCTGCGGGAGCGGGAAGAAGTTCAAGAAGTGCTGCTACGACCGGGTCGCGTCCGGCGGGAGCCAGGCCGGCTAGCGAGGCCGCCACACCCTTGCGTGATCCGCATCACGGAACGCGTCCGCTGCCCGGTGTTCCCTGTGCCCGTGTCCAAACAAGGAGCAGGCACATGATCAAGTCGACCCTCGGCGCCCTCGTCGTCACGGGCGTCGCCACCCTGATGCTGGCCGGATCGGCCGAGGCCCGCGGCTTCGGCGGGCGCGGCCATCACGGCGGCGGCCATCATTTCGGGGGCTTCCATCACTTCCACGGCCACAGCCACGGCTGGCATCACCGGCGGATCGGGTACTTCGGTGGCTACGGCTACGGCCACGACTGGTGCGGCCAGCGCTACTTCGACGCCTTCCGCGGGCGCTGGTTCTGCCGCTGAGAGGAAGGACGGGCCTCACCCCCCGCTCAAGGGGTTCGTCGGATCCCAGGCATACGCGAGGGTCTCGAACCGCAGCGAGCGGGCATCGACCATCAGCAGGCGGCCGACGAGGCCTTCGCCGAAGCCGGTGATCTCCCGGATCACCTCCATCGCCATCAGCGAGCCCATCAGGCCGGCGAGCGCCCCGAGCACGCCGGCCTGCGCGCAGGTCGGCACCGCGCCGGGAGGCGGCGGGTCGGGGAAGAGGCAGCGGTAGGTCGGGTTCGGGCGCCCGTCCGGGCCGGTTTCATGGGCGCGGATCGTGGTGAGCGAGCCGTCGAACTGGCCGAGTGCCGCGGTCACAAGCGGCCGGCGCGCGCGAAAGCAGGCATCCGAGACCGTGTAGCGGGTCTCGAAATTGTCGGACCCGTCCGCCACCACGTCGTAGGCCGAGGCCAGCGCCTCGGCGTTCTCCGTGTTCAGCCGCAGGGCGTGCGGCTCGACCCGCACGTGCGGATTGAGCCGCGCCACCGAAGCGGCGGCACTCTCCACCTTCGGCCGGCCGATATCCGGCGTGCCGTGGATCACCTGCCGCTGCAGGTTCGACAGCGAGACGGTGTCGTCGTCGACGATTCCGATCGTGCCGATGCCGGCCGCCGCGAGGTACTGGATCAGCGGGGCGCCGAGGCCCCCCGCGCCGATCACCAGCACCCGCGCCGCCTTGAGGCGCGCCTGGCCCGGCCCACCGACCTCCCGCAGCACGATGTGGCGGGCGTAGCGCTCGATCTCGTCGGAGGACAGGCTCGTCATGGGCCGGAGATAGCCCCCCGCGCGCGCCTCCGGAAGGCCCGAACCCGCATGGGAGCCGCCCGTGTCGGACCGAGAGAGCTTCCCCGCGGGGGCGAACCGCTCTACCGGGGCCACACGCTATCGCCACCGGGGACCGCCATGCCGGAGATCCTGTCGCCGCTCGCCCTCACGCAGGGGCTGATCCGCTGTCCTTCCGTCACGCCCTCGGAGGGCGGGGCACTGGCCTATCTGGGCGGCGTCCTTGCGCAGGCGGGCTTCGCGGTCGAGCGCCCGGTTTTTTCGGAGCCCGGCACGCCCGACGTCGAAAATCTCTACGCCCGCCTCGGCACGGCGAACCCCTGCCTGCTGCTGGCCGGCCACACCGACGTGGTGCCGCCCGGGGACGCGGCGGCGTGGCGCCACGATCCGTTCGGCGGGATCGTGGAGGCGGGGGAGGTGCACGGGCGCGGGGCCGTCGACATGAAGGGCGGGCTCGCCTGCCTGACCGCCGCGGTGCTCGACTTCCTCGCCGCCCGCGGGCCGGATTTCGGCGGCTCGATCGCCTTCCTGGTCACCGGGGACGAGGAGGGCCCGGCAGTCAACGGCACCGTGAAGCTTCTGGCCTGGGCGGCGGCGCGCGGGGAGCGCTTCGACCATTGCATCCTGGCCGAGCCGACGAACCCCGAACGGCTCGGGGAGATGATCAAGATCGGCCGGCGCGGCTCGCTCACCGCCACGCTCACGGTGCACGGGGTGCAGGGCCATGTCGCCTATCCGCACTTGGCCGAGAACCCGATTCCCGGCCTCGTGCGCCTCGCCGGCGCGCTGCTGGCCGAGCCCCTCGACGGTGGCACCCAGCATTTCGACGCCTCGAACCTCGAATTCACCACCCTCGACGTGGGCAACCCCGCCACGAACGTGATCCCGGGCCAGGCGCAGGGCACCTTCAACATCCGCTTCAACGACCTCTGGACGCCCGAGAGCCTGGAGGCGGAGCTGCGCCGCCGCCTCGACGCCGCGGCCGGCAACGCCGTGCGCTACAGCCTGGCGGTGCGGCCGACCAACTCGCTCGCCTTCCTGACGCAGCCCGACCCCTTCGTGCAGCTCGTGGCCGGCGCGATCGAGGCCGAGACGGGGGAGCGGCCGGCGCTCTCGACCACCGGCGGCACCTCGGACGCGCGCTTCATCAAGGAAGCGTGTCCGGTGATCGAGTTCGGCCTCGTCGGCCAGACCATGCATCAGGTGGACGAGCGGGTGCCGGTGGCCGATCTCGCGCGCCTGACCGCGATCTTCCGCCGGGTGCTCGACACCTACTTTCCGGGCGATGCTGCATTGCACGAAGGGGCTTGACCGCCCTTAGACGAAAGTTGAATCTCGCCGAGCTGGCCGGAGCCTCGGACATCATGCGTTGCGCTTCGGCCGCCCGCCGGAGGCCGCATGCTCGCCACTGCCGACGAGGTCGTCCGCTCGCTGCGCGGCACGGCCGATCTCCTCAACCGCAAGCCCGGCGCGCTCGGGCGCTTCGACATCAGCGAGCGCGGGTTCTGGCGCTCCTTCGGGGCCTTCTGGCTCACCGCCCCGGCCGTGGTGATCGCGCTGGCGCTGGAGCGCGGCCGCGACGATCTCGTCCAGTCCGGGCTGTTTCGCTTCGATCATGTGACGCTCGGGGTGCTGGCGGGCGCGCTCGCCTGCTTCCTCGTGGTCCCGCTCGCCATGATCGCGGTGGCCCGGCGCCTTGACCTCACGCGGGGCTACGTGCCCTTCGTGGTGGTCACGAACTGGATCCTCGTGGTCGCGTCCCTGGTCCTGTCGGTCCCCGGGCTGCTGCTGCTGCTGGGCCTCTCGACGCCCGGGCTCGCGGTGGTGCACGGCCTCGCCTTCGGAGCGGTGCTGGTGCACCTGTACGGCTCGGCGGTGCGGGCCACGCTGGGTCTCTCCGGCGCGGGCACGGTGCTGCTCACCCTCGCCTGCACGGCCCTGGTCGCCAGTGTGGCGGGCGGCGTGCACGCGCTCGTCTGAATCCGCGGGGCCACACCGGCCTCGCCGCATGCGTCGGCTTCTCACCGGCCTCCGAGAGTGTTGCATCGCATCTACAGCCCCGGACCCGGCGCCTCGACTAGGAGGGAGGGACCGCGCGCCCGGGGCGCCGGCCCTGAAGGCTCGTCGCATCCCATGCCGCGCGCGGTGTCATCCCACTCCGATCCGGCCGTCGATGCGGCGGCGCTGCTGCGCCGCATCGGGTTCTTCGCGATGCTGGTGGTTGTGCCGACCGCCGCCCTGCTGTCGCGGCGCGCCATCGTCATCGTGGTGCCGATCGCGGTCGTGCTGCTGTGCCTCGCCGCCGCCCTCGACGGCGCCGCCCGTCCGGCCTTGACGGGCCTCGGCCGCTTCGCGCGCGCCAGGGCCGCCGCTGCCGGGGCACTGCTCGTGGGCTGGGCGGCCCTCTCGCTGGTCTGGACGCCGTTTCCCGGGCCGGCGGCGGAGCGGCTGCTCAACATCGCGGTGACGGTCGGGCTGACGCTGGCGGGCTTCCTGGCCCTGCCGGACCGGATGCGGGCCGCCAACGCCTATCTGCTGCCCGTCGGCGTCGCGCTCGCGGCGGTGCTGGCCGTGGCCTTGGGCCTGTTCAGCGGCGCGGCCCTGCGCGTCGGGCTCGACGACGATTCGGCCCTGGAGCGCGGCGCGATGCTGCTCGCGCTCCTCGTCTGGCCGGCGGTGGCGTGGCTGCGCTCGCGCCGCCGCGACATCGAGGCGCTCGGCGTCGCCGTGGCGGTGGCGCTTGCCCTGGTGCTGGCGCCGAGCCCGATCCCGCTGCTCGCACTCGCGGCAGGTGCGGCGGCCTTCGCGCTGACGGCATGGCGCCGGGAAATCGGCGTCAAGGTCACGGCCGGCGTCGCGGCCGGGCTGGTGGTGCTCAGCCCCCTCCTGCCGTTCCTGCTGCGCCCGCTCGTCACGCCGGTCCTCGGCCCGCTGCACCCGCTGTCGCTCTCGCTGCGTACGTGGCAGCGGGTGGTGACGAGCGAGCCCCTGCGCCTCATCACCGGGCACGGCTTCGAGACGGCTCTGCGCGGTCGCGTCGTCGGGCTCCTGCCGGCGAACGCCCCGTCCTCGCTCCTGTTCGAGATCTGGTACGAACTCGGCGTCGTCGGCGCCTTCGCGGCGGCCTTCGTGCTGTGGTCGTCGCTGCGCCAGTCGGGCCGCGAGCACCCGCTGCTCGCCCCCGGCGCGATGGCGACCGCGGCGGCCGCCTTCGCCTCCGCCTGCCTCGGCATCGGCACCACGGTGATCTGGTGGCTCACCAGCCTCGCCGTCGCGGTGCTGGCCTTCGCGGCGATCGAGCGCGGGCAATTTCGCACCAGCCGCCCGCGCGCGAGCGCGCTGCCGGGCGCGGGCGGGCGCTGAACGTCAGCCCGCCGCCTCCTCGATCCGCATCATGTCGTCGTCCGAGAGGCCGAAATGGTGGCCGATCTCGTGCACCAGCACGTGGGTGACGAGGTGGCCCAGCGTCTCGTCGTGCTCGGCCCAGTAGTCGAGCAGCGGGCGGCGGTAGAGCCAGACCATGTTGGGGAACTGGCCGGTGGCGAGGCCGGCCGCCCCGCCGCCCTGCGCCAGTCCGGTGCCGCGAAACAGCCCGAGCAGGTCGAACTCGCTCTCGCAACCCATCTCGGCCAGGGTCTCGTCGTCGGGAAAATCTTCGACCCGGATCACCACGCCCTGGCAGAGGCGGCGAAACCCGTCGGGCAGGCGCGCGAAGGCGGCCTCCGCCATCGCCTCGAAGGCGGCGAGGTCGGGCGCCCGCAGGTCGCTCCAGTCGATCTCCGCCATGCTCACCACAGCCCCAGTTGCGCGCCGAGCATCCAGGCCAGCACCAGCACCGCCACGAGGCCGAGCCCCCGCCCGATCCGCCGGCCCCAGATCTCGGCCGGGTCGTCCGGCCCGCTCACGCGGCGAGCGCCGGCGCGACGCGGTCGGTCAGGAAGCCCGCGAGGTCGTTCGTGATGTGGTCGATGTGCGGCGCGCGCACCGCCTCCTGCTCGAACGGATCGCGAAAAGGATCGATGGTGCGCGGCACCACCAGCACGGTCGCCATGCCGAGATCGTGCGGCACCACGAGGTTCTTGGCCATGTCCTCGAACAGGGCCGAGCGGGTCGGGTCGACTCCGTGCCGGTCGAGGAAGCGCTCGTAGGCTGAGCGCTCGGGCTTGGGCACGAAGTCCGAGGCCGCGATGTCGAACACGTCCTCGAAATGGTCGAGGATGCCGAGCTTGCGCGCCACGTTCTCGGCGTGCCGGCGCGAGCCGTTGGTGAGGATCAGCTTGCGCCCTGGCAGCCGCTCGATCGCCCGCCCGAGATCCGGGTTGAGGACGATGCTCGAATGGTCGATGTCGTGCGCGAAGTCGAGGAACGCGTAGGGGTCGATCTCCCACTCGGCCATCAGCGCCCGCAGGGTCGTGCCGTAGCGGTGGTAGAAGTATTTTTGCAGCGCGCGCGCCGAGAGGCCGTCGAGGCCGAAGAGGTTCATCACGTAGAGCGTGATGCGCTCGTCCACCTGCGGCCAGACCCGGGCGTCGTGCGGGTAGAGCGTGTTGTCGAGGTCGAACACCCAGGTGTCGACGCCCGAGAAGCCGCGGGCATCCGGAGCGGTGAGGTGGCTCTCGCTGGGCAGGAACTCGCTGGGCAGGTGCAAGGGCTGGACCCGTCTCGACGCGAAGGGGGCCCCGCGGCCCCCGGAGGAGCAGGATAGGCGCCGCCGCCGAGAAGGCAAACGGCGCCGCTCTGCTCTCAGTCCTTGATGTGCCGCATCGTCTGCGACGAACCGGCATCCCCTTTGTCGGACAATGCTCTAGGGGCGGCTGCGGCGGATCAGCGTGCCCGCTCCGTAATCGGTGAAGAGTTCGAGCAGGACCGCGTGCGGCACCTTGCCGTCGAGGATGACCACCGCCTCGACGCCCTGCTCGATGGCGTAGATGCAGGTTTCGATCTTCGGGATCATGCCGCCCGTGATGGTGCCGTCCGCGATGAGGCGACGGCAATCCTCCACCGCGAGTTCCGGGATCAGGCGCTTCTCCTTGTCGAGCACGCCCGGCACGTCGGTGAGGAGCAGCAGGCGCTTGGCCCGGAGCGCCCCCGCGATCGCGCCCGCGAAGGTGTCAGCGTTCACGTTGTAGGTCTGGCCGTCGGCGCCCACCGCCACGGGGGCCAGCACCGGGATCAGCTCGGCCTTCAGCACCGCGTCGAGCACGCTGCGGTCCACCCGCTCAGGCTCGCCCACGAGGCCGAGATCGACGTGCCGCTCGATGTGCGAATCCGGGTCCACCACCGTGCGGGTCGCGCGGCGGGCCTGGACCATGTTGCCGTCCTTGCCGCACAGGCCGATCGCCTTGCCGCCCTCGGCCGAGATCCAGCCCACGATCTGCTTGTTGATCGAGCCGGCCAGCACCATCTCGACCACCTCGACGGTGGCCTCGTCGGTGACGCGCAGGCCCTCGCGGAACTCGGACTTGATGCCGAGCCGGTCGAGCATCCGGCCGATCTGCGGCCCGCCGCCATGCACCACCACGGGCTTCAGGCCGGACTGCTCCAGGAGCACGATGTCCTCAGCGAAATCCTCCGCCGCGGCCCGGTCGCCCATGGCGTGGCCGCCGTACTTGATGACCACGATCTCCTGATCGTAGCGCTGCATGTGCGGCAGGGCCTGCACCAGCACCTCGGCCCGCACGTGCACGTTGGGCAGGGCGTCTGCGGCTTGGCTCATCGTGCGGCGTCCTCTCGATCGGCTCGCGGGTCGGGCGCGGGTTCTAACGCAGCTTGCCAGGCACCGGAAGCGCGGAAGGCCCGCCTTTAGGGAGCGCTTCGCGACGGGACGATGACGGTCCGCTCGTAGCGCGGCCAGGCCGTGCCGGCCTGCGCGAGGCGGAAGCCGCCGCGCTCCAGGACTCGGCGCCCCGCCGCGTTATCGGCCCGGATCGTCGCCACGAGGCGGCGGGCGAAGCCCGTCTCGGCCGCGTCGGCCGCGAGCGCGTCGAGGAGGCGACCGCCGAGGCCGAGGCCTCGCGCGAGCGGCGAGACGACCAGCGTCACCTCCGCTTCCTGCCCGTCGCGGACCCGGTCGAGGCGCAGCGACCCGACCGGCTCCCCGTCCGCCTCGGCCACGAGGAGGCGGGTGCGCTCGCGCTCGGCGAGCCGCGCGGCGAGCCACGCGCGGTGGCCCTCCCAGCCGACCGGGGCGGCACTGCGCGCCATCGCGCGCGACAGCGGGTCGTTGCGCCAGATCCAGAGCCGGCGGGCATCCGCCGCGCGGGCCGGGCGCAGCGACACCGCGGCGGGCCAGAAGGGCGCGGCGGCCACGAGGCTTCCGAGCGCGGCGGCGATGCGCTCCGCCCCCAGCGCGTCTCCGCCCTCGTCGTCGTGCGGCGGCAGCGCGTAGCGCGGCCCGAACAGGCCGCGCGCGCCGGGCGGGATCAGCCCGGCGTAATCCGTCCGGCCACATCCGGGCGCGGCATCCACCAAGAGGTCGCAGGCATGCGCCCGGTCGGCCCGCCCGTCGAGGCAGGCGAGGAGCGCGCCGTTCGCGCGAAGGGCCTGCTCCTCGGCGAGCGTCGCCTCGCCGTGATCGGCCACCACGACGTCGGCCGGCACGAGGCCGTCCGCCTCCGGCCGCAGGGTCACGGCGTGCCCGCGCCGCTCCAGGGCGGCCCCGAGTGCAGCGGCCCGCTCGGCCGCGACGGCGGGCCCGCTGAGGACGAGCACGTGGCGCGGGAAGTTCGGGATCGCCCTCACGGTTTACGTCGCATTAACCCTGGGGAAGGAAAGTTCCTCGCAGCCACGCGAGGTGGAACGATGCGCCAACTGGAAACCCTTCTTCCGCGTCCCGCCCTCACCAATCCCTCGCTCCTCGCCGCCACCGTCGCCTCCCTCGGCCGGCGTGCCGCGAGCCGCCAGGACCTGTGGCGGCTGCTCACGGAGAGCTACACGGTCGACCTCGACGCCGTGGCGGCGATGCTGCCGCCCGAGGAGCCGGAGCCCGTCTGGCTGCCGTCGAAGTCCTGACCATCCTCAGGCAGCCGCCTCGATCCTCAACGCATCACCGGGGCGCAGCGTGCCGCCGGTCGCCACCCGCGCGTAGACGCCGCAATCCGCGTGGCCGAGGCGCTGCAGGAGCGTGCGCGGGATCGTGAGGTCGCGCTCGCCCGTGCGCGGATCGACGTTGGTCGCCGCGCACCGCTCGGTCCGCTTCGTCACCGTCAACCGCAGGCCGCTCTCCGCGACGAGGTCGGAGCCGACGAGGTCGAGTTCCGCGAAGGGCGCCAGCCCCTCGACGTGCAGGTTGCCCCGGAAGCGCAGCGGGTCGACGGGCGCGCCCACCATGTCCTCCAGGGCCGCGATGCTCGCGAGGTTGATGAGCGAGACGAAGCCCGAGCGCGAATCGGTGAACCGGAAGCCGTCCGGCGCCGAGAGGACCTTCGGCGGCCCGCGCAGCTCGGCCGGCATGAAACGGCGGAAGAACGCCTCGACGGCAAGCCGTCCGTCCCGGGTCGAGAGGTCGGCGCGTACGGCCTCCCGGTCGCCCTCGCGGATGACGAGCGTGCCGGCCGCGTCGTCATAGCGCGTCGCGAGGCGCGCCAGCGCCTCGTGGCGCATCAGCATCAGGAACTTGATCTTCGGCTGGTGGACGGGCGCCGCCGGATCGAAGCCGCTCGGCCCGTTCTCCACCGCGAAGAGTCGGTCGCCCGGGAAGTAGGATCCGGCCGCGAGGTCGGCCGCCTCCAGGCGTTCGGGCGAGAGGCCCTTCACGGGGTAACGGTGAAGGTCGACGACGCGGAGGGAAGCTGCCATTCCGCAGGGCTATCCCCGGCGGGCGCGTGGAGCAAGCATCCGGGCCCCTCGCCGGGCGCATGGATGTGGGAACCGTTCGGCGCGGCCGGCCCCTTGTGTCACCGATATGCCACACCACATGGAGCCTACCGGCCGCTCCGTCACGAGGGCCGGACCCCGCGAACGCCCACCGTTGCGGGGTGCCTGACGGCCCGTCCGCGCCCGCCACCGGGGCGGACGGCCCCGATCGAGGAGGGGAGACGAGATGAACTTCGAACAATACACCGAGCGCGCCCGCGGCTTCGTGCAATCCGCGCAGGCCCTGGCGCTGCGCGAGGGGCACCCGCAGCTGGCCCCCGGCCACGTCCTGAAGGTGCTGCTCGACGATTCCGAGGGCCTCTGCGCCGGCCTGATCGAGCGCGCGGGCGGCCAGTCGCGCGTGGCGCTGGCTCAGATCGAGGCGTGGCTGGCCAAGCAGCCGAAAGTGTCGGGCGGCGCGAGCCAGCCGCAGGCGACGCGCGAGCTGATGCGCCTGTTCGACACGGCCGAGAAGGCCGCCGAGAAGGCGGGCGATTCCTACGTCACGGTGGAGCGGCTGCTCCTCGCGCTCGCGGTCGAGAAGGACAGCGAGGCCGGACGTGCGCTCGCCGCCGCGGGCGTCACCGCCGCCTCGCTCAACGCCGCCATCAACGCGCTGCGCAAGGGCCGCACTGCCGACAACGCCACGGCCGAGAACGCCTACGACGCCCTGAAGAAATATGCCCGCGACCTCACCGAGGCGGCCCGCGAGGGCAAGCTCGACCCGGTGATCGGCCGCGACGAAGAGATCCGGCGCACCATCCAGGTGCTGTCCCGGCGCACCAAGAACAATCCGGTGCTGATCGGCGAGCCCGGCGTCGGCAAGACCGCCATCGTCGAGGGGCTGGCGCTGCGCATCGTCAACGGCGACGTGCCCGAGAGCCTGAAGGACAAGTGCCTGCTCGCCCTCGACATGGGCGCGCTGATCGCGGGCGCGAAGTACCGCGGCGAGTTCGAGGAGCGGCTGAAGGGCGTGCTCTCCGAGGTCACCGCGGCCGAGGGCGGCATCATCCTGTTCATCGACGAGATGCACACCCTCGTCGGCGCCGGCAAGGCGGATGGGGCGATGGACGCCTCGAACCTGCTCAAGCCCGCGCTCGCCCGCGGCGAACTGCACTGCGTCGGGGCCACGACCCTCGACGAGTACCGCAAGCACGTCGAGAAGGACGCCGCGCTGGCGCGGCGCTTCCAGCCCGTCTTCGTGTCCGAGCCCACCGTCGAGGACACGGTCTCGATCCTGCGCGGCATCAAGGAGAAGTACGAGCAGCACCACGGCGTGCGCATCCAGGACGCCGCGCTCGTCGCGGCCGCCACCCTGTCGAACCGCTACATCACCGACCGCTTCCTGCCCGACAAGGCGATCGACCTCGTCGACGAGGCGGCCTCGCGCCTGCGCATGCAGGTCGATTCCAAGCCCGAGGAACTCGATTCCATCGACCGCGAGATCGTGCGGCTGAAGATCGAGGCCGAGGCGCTGAAGAAGGAGACCGACGCAGCCTCCCGCGACCGGCTCGTGCGTCTGGAGAAGGAGCTCGGCGACTTGGAGGAGCAGTCGGCGTCGATCACGGCGCGCTGGAAGGCCGAGAAGGACAAGCTCGGCCGCGCCGCGGAGCTGAAGAAGAAGCTCGACGAATCCCGCAACGAACTCGCCGCGGCGCAGCGCCAGGGCCAGTACCAGCGGGCGGGCGAACTCGCCTACGGCATCATCCCGGGGCTGGAGCGGGAACTGGCCGAGATCGAGGCCAGGGGCCAGGATGGCACGCGCGGCAACGGGTCCGGGCTGATGGAGGAGGCGGTGACGCCGAGCCACGTCGCGGGCGTCGTCTCGCGCTGGACCGGCATCCCGGTCGACAAGATGCTGGAGGGCGAGCGCGACAAACTGCTCGCCATGGAGGCGGCGCTGGGCAAGCGCGTCGTCGGCCAGCGCGAGGCCGTGGAGGCGGTCGCGACCGCAGTGCGCCGGGCGCGCGCCGGCCTGCAGGACCCGAACCGGCCGATCGGCTCGTTCATGTTCCTCGGGCCGACGGGCGTCGGCAAGACCGAGCTGACCAAGGCGCTGGCGAGCTTCCTGTTCGACGACGAGACCGCGCTCGTGCGCATCGACATGTCGGAGTACATGGAAAAGCATTCGGTCGCCCGGCTGATCGGCGCACCCCCCGGCTATGTCGGCTACGAGGAGGGCGGGGCGCTCACCGAGGCCGTGCGGCGCCGTCCCTACCAAGTGGTGCTGTTCGACGAGATCGAGAAGGCGCACCCGGACGTGTTCAACGTCCTGTTGCAGGTTCTTGACGACGGGCGGCTCACCGACGGGCAGGGGCGGACGGTCGACTTCCGCAACACGCTCCTCATCATGACCTCCAATCTCGGGGCCGAGTACTTGGTCAACCAGCCCGAGGGGCAGGACAGCGTCGCGGTGCGCGACGAGGTGATGGCGGTGGTGCGCGGGCATTTCCGGCCCGAGTTCCTGAACCGCGTGGACGAGATCATCCTGTTCCACCGCCTCAAGCGGAGCGAGATGGGGGCGATCGTCGACATCCAGCTCGCGCGCCTGCAGAAACTCCTCGACGAGCGCAAGATCACGCTCGACGTCGAGCCCGACGCCCGCGACTGGCTTGCCGAGCGCGGCTACGACCCGGCCTACGGCGCGCGCCCACTCAAGCGAGTGATCCAGAAGGCCGTGCAGGATCCGCTGGCCGAGCAGCTCCTCAGCGGCACGATCCACGACGGCGAGCCCGTGTCGGTGCGCCTCGGCCCGGCGGGTCTGATGATCGGCGACGTCGCCGTCGCGGCGGAGCGCCGCCCCGCGGGCGCCACGCTGAACTGAGCGGCCCGGGNGCGGCACGATCCACGACGGCGAGCCCGTGTCGGTGCGCCTCGGCCCGGCGGGTCTGATGATCGGCGACGTCGCCGTCGCGGCGGAGCGCCGCCCCGCGGGCGCCACGCTGAACTGAGCGGCCCGGCCCGCGCCTCGCACGGAGGCGCGGGCCGCCAGAGCATGTCCCGACGAGACGGTCACCGGTTCGTCGCAGAACATGCGACCCTTTCAAAAGCCTAGAGCGGGACCCGATCGCGACGCGATCGGATCCCGCTCTAGGCGTTCCGCCGCCATTCCAGGGGCGTCACGCCCTTGTGGCGGCGGAAGGCGGACGAAAACTGGCTCGGATTGACGTAGCCGACCATCGCGGCGATCTCGATCACCGGCAGCGACGTGTCGGCGAGGAGGACCGCGGCGCGCTCCAGGCGGCGCCGCGTCAGGAAGGCGTAGGGCGGCAGCCCGGTCGTGGTGCGGAAGCAGCGGCCGAAATGGTTCGCGCTGAGGCCGACGAGCGCGGCCAGATCCGCCACCGCGACGTCGCGGTGCAGGTTCGCCTCCATGTAATCGATGAGATCGGCCATCTGGCGCCGACCGAGGCGGTGCGTGCCCGCCAGCAGGGCGGCTCCGGTCGATCGGGCGAGTTCGTGCACGATCACCCCGAGCGCATGGTCGCAGAAGGCCGTCGACAGGCCGTGCTCGTCGGCGTGACGCCACATCGCGGTCACCGCCGCACTCAGGAGCGGTCCCTCGTGGAAGCAGGAGGCCGCAGCCTCGAGATCGAAGCGGTCCTGCGGCAGTTCGGCGACGAGAGGGGCGAGCCGCGGCTCCGACACCCCGAGGGCGAGGAGCCGCATGCGGGGTCCGAAGCCCGTCCCCCCGGCATGGGCCGCGCCCAGGCCGACCCGTCCGGGGAGGAAGAGCCCGTCGAGCGCCTGGGCGTCGCTCAGACGCGCCAGCCGGCCGCCGCCGTCGAGGCAGAGGTAGATGGCGAGATAGGGCAGGGGCTCGTAGGGCCCCTCGTAGGCGTCGTAGGCGGCGCTCGCCATCACGACGTCCGCACGCGGGCTCGCGCGCATCCGGAAGGCAGTCGGGACGGGACCGTGGGGCGAAGGGGACCGGTCCAAGCCAGCCTTATCGTCAGCGAACCCAGTCAATCTTCGGCTCCGGACCAAGACCTGCGAGCTTCACTCCGTGGCTGTCGCAGCGTGAGCGACGTCCCATCAGAATTTATTCATTCTAATGTAAGTGTGCTCACGGGCCACAGGGCGACCAAATCGGTGAACAACCGCAGCCCGTAGCGAGATCTGCACATCCATCGTGGTTTTGGAGTAGCCCGGCTGCTTCGAAGACGTCAATCCGGTGCTGCGATCGTGCGGGAAGCGGGTTGGGTACTCGGTCATGGACAGCGTCGAAACGCGGCCTCGGAGCGGCATCACACGCGGCGCATGGCGCGTGGCGGCCTTCGCCGTCGCGGCGGCCGGTCTTCAGGCTCCGGTCGCCGCGCAGGACGGCGGCACCATCGCGCTCGACGCCATCACGGTGACGGGCGAACGCCGCACGCAGAACCTGCTGGAGACCGCGACGAGCGTGAGCATCCTGCCGCGGGCGGAGTTCGAACGGCGCGTCACCCCCGGGCGCACGCTGTATCAGGAGATCGAGGGCGTCCCGAACACGACGCCGCTCGGGGCGAGCGAGGTGCCGGCGATCCGCGGCATCCAGTCGAGCGGCGCGGGCGGCGTGGCCAGCAACGTCCTGCAGGGCACGCTGCCGCGCGCGCCGCTCATCGTCGACGAGATCGTGCGCCCGACCACGCTGTCGGTGTCGAACTTCCTCACCTCCTACGACGTCGAGCGCGTCGAGGTGCTGCGCGGCCCGCAATCGACCCTGCGCGGCCGCAACGCCATCGCGGGCGCCTTCATCGTCAACACCACGGATCCCGGGCCGCTCCCGGAATTCGGCGCCCGCACGGGGGTCGCCTTCGACCGATTCGGTCCGGCCTTCACCCTGGCGGGCCTCGCCAACGTCCCGCTGGTGCCCGACGTGCTCGCCGCCCGGGTCGTCGTCGAGCAGGAGGGCTCGCCCGATCCGCGCCGGATGGTGGAGGTGCCGCCGGGCGTCGATCCAGGCCGCCTGCTCGAAACGGACGTGACGCGGGTGCGCGGCAAGGTCCTGTTCACCCCGGGCGGACCGGCCGGCGACCTGTCGGTCAAGCTCATCGGCGACTACCAGACCGGGTTCGTCCCCCAGACCCGCAACGTGGTGGCGGGGCCGGACGTGATCGGCGTGCCGTTCCGGGCGCGGCTGATCCCGTACGCCCGCGGCGGCTACCAGCGGGTCTTCGACACCGAGGCCGGGGCGTTCGGGCTCGACGCCACCTACCGGCTCCCGGACGATGCAGGCCAGCTGCGGTCGATCACCAGCTACGTGTTCGACCGTCTGAATTCGGCGCCGTTCCAGACCGACCCCACCCGCTTCGCGTTGCGCGAGGAGATCTTCAACCAGGACCTGCTCTACACCTTCGGCACGATCGGCACCGGCCTGAGCGGGCTGGCCGGCCTCAACTTCAACGAGCGCTCGCAGGATGCGGCCGCCATCGGCCTGTCCGCCGCCCGGAGCCAGACCTCCGCGCAGGCGCTGTTCGCCGACCTGCGCTACGCGCTGACGCCGGATCTCGATCTGCTCGCGGGCGGGCGCCTGAACCGCAACGACGATGACCGCACGCAGACGCTGCCGGCGCGCCGGCTCTCCACCACCTACCGCGAGACCGAGATCGTCTTCCTGCCTAAGCTCGGCCTGAGCTACCGGCTCGATCCCGAGCAGACGCTCGCCGCCACCGTGCGCGAGGGCTACAACCCGGGCGGCGGCTCGATCAACCTGTTCACCGGCAATCCCTACTCGTTCCGGTCCGAGACGGTCTGGACCTTCGAGACCACCTACCGCCGGGTGCTGCCGGACGACCGCTTCACTCTCGGCATCACCGGCTTCTACAACCTGCACGACAATCCGCAGCTCTACCTGCAGCGCGACCCGGCCAACCGCTTCTCCCTGGAGGTGGTGAACCTGCCGGCGGGCCGCTCCTACGGGGTCGAGATCGAGGCGACCGCGCGCCTCACCCCGGACCTCGATCTCCGCGCGGGCCTCGGGCTCCTGCAGACCGAGATCACGCGGACGCTGCCGACCAATCCGGGCCTGCTCGGCAACCGCTTCGGGCGCGATCCCGCCGCGACGCCCTCGGCGGGGCTGGTGTGGCGCGCCTTCCCGAACGTCGCGTTCGACGCGAGCGTCATCTACGTCTCGCGCTACTTCAGCGACCTCACCAACCTGCCCACCGAAAAAGTCGGCGGCTACGCGCTGATCGATCTCGGCGCGACGGTCACGATCACCGAGGGCGTCACGGCGCGCGCGTTCGTGCGCAACCTCACGGACGAGGTCGGCTTCACGCGCCGGATCGGCGCGGGCACGGCGGCCGACCTCACGCCGCCGCGCACCATCGGCCTCCTGGCACAGGCCCGTTTCTGATGGACGCGGTCCGACCTGTATCGGCCGGCCCGCCGGCCCTGTCGCTGCGCAGCCGCCTGCGCCGGATCTGGCGCACGATCCATCTCTGGATCGGGCTCTCGGCGGGGCTCGTTCTGGCCATCGTCGGACTGAGCGGCGCCGTGCTGGTCTTCGCCGAACCGATCGCCCGGGCCGAGCACGGCGACATCCTGTTTCCCGACCGGCCGATGCCCGATCCGTCCGGCTGGGCGCCGGTCGAGACCTGGATCGCCAAGGCGACGGCGCGCTACCCGCAGCTCGAACACGTGATCGTGGTGGCCGCCCCCTACAGCGCACCCCTGCCGGCGGCCGTGCCGCTCGTGGCCGGACACCTGCGGCACGACCCGGGAACCCCGGAGAAGCACGGTGCCGTCGCGGTCGATCCGGCGAGCGGCGAGCCGCTGGGGCTCGTGGTGATCGAGGATTCGTGGTGGGGCTGGCTGGTGCACCTGCACGGCGCCCTGCTGGCGCCGCCCTACGGCTACGTGGTCACGGCCGTCGCCGGCCTGCTCTTCCTCGCATCGGCGGTGAGCGGCCTCTACCTCTGGTGGCCGCGCAACGGCCGCACGTGGCGGCAGGCGCTCACCGTCAAGCGCGGCGCACGCGGGCGGCGGATGCTGCTCGACTGGCACAACGTCGCGGCGGTGTGGCTGTTCGTGCCGCTCGCGGTGGCGGTCCTGTCCGGCGTCTACATCCTGCGCCCGGCGTGGTTCGACGGGGCGCTGCGCGCCGCCTCCACGATCCGGGCGCCGGGGCCGCAGACGCTGGCCGCACCGGCACGCGCGACCTGCCCGGACGGCACCGGAATCGGCCGCGCCCTCGCGGTCGCCAGGGCGGCCCATCCCGACCTCGACCTGCGCCTGATGATCATGCCGGAGCAGGCCGCGCTGCCCTACCAGATCTCGCTGGCACCGCGGGGCGCGCCGGGCCGGGTCCAATCGACGGAGCTGTGGGTGGCGCGCGACTGTCCGCGCATCCTGCTGGCGCGGACCGGACACGACCTGAGTGCGGCGGAGACCGTCAAGGCCTGGATGTCGGCCGTCCATGCCAGCTTCGGGCTGGGCCTGATCGGCCAGATCGCCGTGTTCGCGAGCGGCCTGTGCCTGCCCCTGCTGTTCGTGACCGGCCTCCTCCTCTGGACGAAGCGGCGCGCGGCGCGGTCGCCGCGCGTCTGACGCGCCCGTGCCTCACGCCGTCGTCGCGAAGACGTCGGGCAGCGAGGGCAGGCGCTGGCGCAGCCGCAGGAGCGCGATCGTCTCGATCTCGGCAAGGGCGCGCTCGCGCTCGGCCTCCGGCGCCTCGTCGAGCCGCTCCTCCAGGGCCGCCAGGATCTCCTGCGGGGTTCGTCCGCGCACCGCCATCACGAACGGGAAGCCGAAGCGGGCGTGGTAGCGCTGGTTGAGCTCGAGGAAGCGGGCGCGCTCCTCCTCGTCCAGGGCGTCGAGGCCGACGCTCGCCTGCTCGGCGCGGGACTCCGGCGTCAGGGCGGCGACCCGCTCGCCGAGGTCGGGATGGTTGCGGATGAGCGCCAGCAGGCGGTCCGGGTCGGCGGCGCGCATGGCCGCCACCATCGCGGCGTGGAGCCCGTCCGCATTGTCCTGGGCCGGACCGAGGCCGGCGCGGTGCGTGCGCTCGGCCACCCACGGCGCGTGCTCGAACACGTCGCCGAAGCGCTCGACGAACAGGGCCGGGGCCATGGTGCTCGGCCGCAGGCCCGCGGGCGCGTGGTGGCGGATCCAGTGCCGGGCGATGTCGATGCGCCGCGCCACCCAGACGTCCGGAAAACCCGCCACGTAGTCGAGGAAGCGCGCCAGTGCCGCGGCCCGCCCGGGGCGTCCGACCAGCCGGCAATGCAGGCCCACCGACATCATCTTCGGCGCGCTGTCGCCCTCCGCGTAGAGGCAGTCGAACGTGTCCTTCAGGTAGGTGAAGAATTGGTCGCCGCTGTTGAAGCCCTGCGCAGTGGCGAAGCGCATGTCGTTGGCATCGAGGGTGTAGGGCACGACGAGTTGCGGCCCGCGCGGCCCCTCGATCCAGTAGGGGAGGTCGTCGGCGTAGGAATCGGCCGTGTAGAGGAAGCCGCCTTCCTCCATCACCAAGCGGGTCGTGTGCTCGGAGGTGCGGCCTTGGTAAAATCCCAGCGGCCGCTCGCCCGTCGCCTCCGTGTGCAGGCGGATCGCCTCGCCGATATGGGCGCGCTCCTCCTCGGCCGGAAAATCCTTGTAGTCGATCCATTTGAGGCCGTGCGAGGCGATCTCCCAGCCGGCCTCCCGCATGGCCTCCACCGCAGGCGGGTTGCGCTTCAGGGCGGTCGCGACGCCGTAGACGGTCACCGGCATCTCGCGCGCCGTGAACAGCCGCCAGAGGCGCCAGAAGCCGGCGCGGGAGCCGTATTCGTACATCGACTCCATGTTCATGTGCCGCTGCCCCGGCCAGGAGGCGGCGCCCACGATCTCCGACAGGAACGCCTCCGAGCCGCGGTCCCCGTGCAGCAGGCAATTCTCGCCGCCCTCCTCGTAGTTGATCACGAACTGCACCGCGAGGCGGGCGCCGTCCGGCCAGCCGGGATGGGGCGTCTCGCGGCCGTAGCCGACGAGGTCGCGCGGGTAGGGGCTGTCGCTCATGGGTGTCTTCCGGTGATCGAGCGGACGAGCCTACCGGCTCGTCCGCTCCTGTCCAAAGGAGGGGCCGGCGCGTCAGAGCGCGGCGAGCAGCGGATCGACCCTGGCGAAGTGACCGTCCCAGGTCGGCGGGCGGAAGCCGTCGAGGCGCGCCAGCATCTCGTGCCGCAGGGGCGAGCCCGGGCTCGCCAGCGTCTCGACGGCGCGCATCCAGCCCAGCCCGTCGAGGGGATGGACGAAGTCCGCGATCGAGGCGGCGATCTCCCGGTGCACCGGGATGTCGGAGGCGACCACCGGGAGGCCTGCCGCCGCGCCCTCCAGCACCGGCAGGCCGTAGCCCTCCGCGAAGGACGGCATCAGGAGCGCGGTGGCGCCCCGCAGAAGCCGCACGAGGCCGGCGGTGGAGAGATCCCTCACCTCGGTCACGTGGCGGCGCACCGCCGGGCAGCGGTCGAGAAGGTCGATGAGGTTCTCGCTCTCCCAGCCCCGCCGCCCGACCACCACGAGGCGGGGCGTCGCCGGGCCGAGGCGCGCGTCGAGGTCGCGCCAGAGGTTGAGGAGGCCGTAGTAGTTCTTGCGCGGCTCGATCGTGCCGCAAGCGACGAAGGTCGGACCGGCCGGCGCCAGGGGGGCGCCCGCGCGGTCGAGGAAGGCCGGCTCGATACCGAGCGGGCCGACCGTGACCGGGGGCACCCGCAGCCCGTTCGCCGCGAGGTAGGCGCCGAAGCGCCGGCCGACATCCGCCGAGTTGACCACCACGGCCGCGGCATGGCGCGACACCGTCCGCATCCGCACGGCGTGGCGCGCCGCCTCGCCGTCGCGGCCGTATTCCGGATACTCGATCGGGATCAGGTCGTGCACGAAGAAGACCGGGCGGACGTCGCGCCGGTCGTAGAGCCAGTCGAACCGCCCCGGCCTGTCAAGGCGCAGGTGCGAGGTGTGCACGTAGAGGGCCCCGGCCGGCAGGCGCGCGATGCCGGGCGCGCGCTCCACCTGGAGCCGGACCGCGAGCGCGGCCCGCCGCCCGCCGGCCCGCCGCGCCGGCGCGGCGGGCGAAGCGGCCGCCACGCTGCTCCCCAGTGAGGCGGCCAGCGCCCGATAGACCGGATCGGCCTCGGCGGCAGCGTCCTCCACCCAGCCCGCGGCCACCTGCGCCACGATCGCGCACGCGCCCGCCCGGTCCAGCAGGCGAGGCCCGCGCGGTGTCGAGACGAGGCCGAAGCGCTCGGCCCCGGTCTGGCCGAGGAGATGGCGCGCATAGGCGAGATCGACCCGGTCGATCCCGGTCGGGTGGGCGTGGTGCAGGCGGGTGACGAGGCGGGTGAGATCGAAAACGACCGGACGTATTGTCATGAGAGACCGCAGCGGCGACAATTCTTGCCCGGCGCCATAGACTCCGGTGCGGCACGAGACCAGTGCCCGCGTGGTCTGTGCGGTGCCGCACATGATCCGCGCTTGCCACATTGAGCAGTGATGATTTATCCCAATCGTCACTCGACCGGGGCCAGGGCGGCCGTGCCGGCCATGGCGGCTTGGCGACGGGCGGGCGCTGCGAGCGTCGGGGATCCGGGTTCAGGTGAGTGGCATGACGATCGTCGACTGGGATCGGGAGGCAGTGAAGCGCGGCCTCGCGGAGGGGAGCGTGCTGCTGATCGACGTGCGCGAGCCGCATGAATTCGCGCAGGGGCACATTCCGGGCTCGATCTCGCACCCGCTCTCGACCTTCGATCTCGACCGCCTTCAGGCGCTGATCGCCGAGGACGGACGCCGGCCGGTGCTCTCCTGCGCGGCGGGCGTGCGCTCGGCCCGCGCCCTCGACTACGCGCAGAGCCAGGGCGTCCCCCTGACCGAGCACTACCTCGGCGGCTTCAAGGATTGGGCCGCTTCGGGCGAAGAGATCGCGTGACGGCGGGGCGCCGGGCGTCTCGCGGCATGCGACGTTTTTCTCGGTCCGGTTGCAGGGCGGTCGCCCCGCCCGGACCGGCATCGGCCCCCGGGAGGGCCGCGCCCGCTGGCGGTGCGGTTCCCGTGCGGCTCCCCTCGACGCGGTTGGGCCTGCACCCATCTGCTCGCGCGTCAGGGGCATCCTCAGCTAAGGCACGGAGTGTAGGTATGCGCAGGCGCTGGCTGGCGGCTTTGGCCCCGCTCCTGATTCTGGCAGCGGGACCCGGCGCCGCACAGGCCCCGGGCGGTCCGCCGCCGACCGTCGTGGTCGCCAAGCCGGTGGTCAAGGAGGTGGTGGAGCACGACGACTTCACCGGCCGCTTCAACGCGGTGGAGTTCGTCGAGGTGCGCGCCCGCGTCACCGGCTACCTGGAAAGAATCCACTTCCAGGACGGCGCGGTGGTCAAGAAGGGCGACCTCCTCTTCACCATCGACCGGCGGCCCTACAAGGCCGCCCTCGACCAGGCGCAGGCCTCGCTGGCCTCCGCGCAGGCGCGGCTGAATTTCACCACCACGGACTTGGAGCGCGCCCAGACGCTCAGCCGCTCGGGCAACATCTCCGAGCAGGTCACGGACCAGCGCCGCCAAGCCTCGCTCACCGCCCAGGCCGACGTGGACAACGCCACCGCGGCCCTGCGGCAGGCGCAGCTCAACTACGACTTCACCGAGGTGCGCTCGCCGATCACCGGCCGCATCTCCCAGCGCAATGTCACGGAAGGCAACATCGTCATCACCGACCAGACGATGCTGACCACGATCGTCTCGCTCGATCCGATCTACTTCTCGTTCCCGGTCGATGAGCGCTCCTTCCTGTCCTACCAGGGCACGCTGCGCATCGGCATGGGCGCCACGCAGAAGGAGCACACGGTCCCGATCCTCATCGCGCTGACCGGTGAGGACAAGCCTACGCGCAAGGGGCGGCTTGACTTCGTGGACAACCGCGTGGACGACGCGACCGGCACGGTGCTGCTGCGCGCCACGGTCGAGAACCCGGACAACTTCATCAAGCCCGGCCTGTTCGGCGTCATCAGCATGCCGGCCTCGCTGCCCTACAAGGGCGTGCTGATTCCCGACGAGGCCGTGGGCACCAACCAGGACAAGCGCATCGTCTACGTGGTGGGCGACGACAACACGATCTCGACCCGCAACGTGCGGCTCGGCCCCAAGATCGACGGCTACCGCGTGGTGCGCGACGGGCTCAAAGGGGACGAGACCATCGTGATCAACGGCCTCACCCGGGTGCGGCCCGGCGCGAAGGTCACGCCCGAGCGCAAGGACCTGCCCCCGACCCGCACCTGAGCGGACGCGCCCGCGCGCCCGCACCCGCCACGCCCCAGCCGCCCCCCGAACCCGGGCGCGCGCGTGCCAGAGGTCCCCGATGCGTTTTGCCCATTTCTTCGTCGACAGGCCGATCTTCGCCTCGGTGACGTCGATCGTCATCCTGATCATCGGCTACGTGTCGTACATCGCGCTGCCGGTGTCGCAGTATCCCGAGATCGTGCCGCCGACCGTGGTGGTGCGCGCCTCCTATCCGGGCGCCAACGCCGAGACGGTGGCGGCGACGATCGCGACGCCGATCGAGCAGGAGATCAACGGCGTCGACAACATGCTCTACATGTCGTCGCTGTCCACCAACGACGGCAACATGCAGTTGACCGTCACCTTCGCGCTCGGCACCAACCTCGACATCGCCAACGTGCTCGTTCAGAACCGGCTCTCGGTCGCGACCCCGCGCCTGCCGCCGGATGTGCGCAACCTCGGCGTCACGGTGCGCAAGTCCTCGCCCGACCTGATGATGGTCGTGCACCTGCTGTCGCCCGACAACACCTTCGATCAGAACTACATCGCCAACTACATCTACCTGCGCATCCGCGACCAGATGCTGCGCCTCGGCGGCGTCGGCGACATCACGGTGTTCGGCGGCAGCGAGTACGCGCTGCGCCTGTGGCTCGACCCCAACAAGCTCGCCGCCTACCAGCTCTCGACCACCGACGTGATCGCGGCGCTGCAGGAGCAGAACGTCCAAGTCGCCTCGGGCGCGCTCGGCGCGCCGCCCTCGCCCGCGGACCAGGCCTTCCAGTTCGTGGTGCAGACGCAGGGGCGCTTCCAGGATCCCAACGAGTTCCGGAAGGTGATCGTCAAGGCGGCGGACGGCCGCCTCGTGCGCATCTCGGACATCGCCCGGGTCGAGATGGGCCAGAAGGACTACGTCACGCAATCCTTCCTCAACGGCCAGCCGGCGATCGGCGTCGGCGTCTTCCAGCGCCCCGGCACCAACGCGCTCCAGGCGGCGGAATCGGTCCAGAGCCTGATGAAGGAGCTGGCCAAGGACTTCCCGCCCGGCCTGGAATACAAGATCGCCTACAACCCGACCGAGTTCATCGCCGAATCGGTGCACGAGGTCTACAAGACGCTCGGCGAGGCGGTGGTCCTCGTCGTGGTGGTGATCCTCGTCTTCCTGCAGAGCTGGCGCACCGCGCTCGTGCCGATCATCGCGATTCCCGTGTCGCTGGTGGGCACCTTCGCGGTGATGGCGGCGCTCGGCTTCTCGCTCAACAACCTGACGCTGTTCGGGCTGGTTCTGGCGATCGGCATCGTGGTCGACGACGCGATCGTGGTGGTCGAGAACGTCGAGCGCAACATCGCGGACGGGCTCTCGCCCGGCGAGGCGGCGCACAAGACGATGGACGAAGTGGGCGGCGCGGTGGTGGCCATCGCGCTGGTGCTCTCGGCGGTGTTCATCCCGACCGCCTTCATCCCGGGCATCTCGGGCCAGTTCTACCGGCAGTTCGCGCTGACGATCGCGGCCTCGACCATCATCTCGATGTTCAACTCGCTGACGCTGTCGCCCGCGCTCTGCAAGCTGCTGCTCAAGCCCCACGACGCGCACGGCCGGCCGCGCTTCTTCCTGGCCCGGTTCGGCGCCTGGGCGGCCAACACCTTCAACCGGGCCTTCGACGCGACCGCGAACGGCTACGCGGCGACCGTCCGCTTCCTCACCGGCCGCACCGTGCCGCTGATCGCCATGATGCTCCTCTACGGGGGCGTGATCGCGGCCACGCTGCACCTCGCGCGCACGACCCCGACGGGCTTCATCCCGCTCCAGGACCAGGGCTACCTGATCGTCGTGGTGCAATTGCCGCCGGGCTCGGCGCTGGAGCGCACCACCGCGGTGGTGCGCGAGGCGGCCGCGCGGGCCAACACCATCGACGGCGTCGCCAACGCGGTGGTGATCTCGGGCTTCGACGGCGCGACCTTCACCAACACCACCAACGGCGCCGTGATGTTCCTCACGCTCAAGCCGTTCAAGGAGCGGCTGGCGCGCGGGCGCGTGGCGGGGGCGATCCTGGGCGACGTCTTCGCCAAGACCGCCTCGATCACGGAGGCGCGCATCATCGCCATCCCGCCGCCGCCGGTGCGCGGCCTCGGCAACGCGGGCGGCTACAAGATGCAGGTGCAGAGCCGCCAGGGCTCGGACATCGCCAGCCTGCTCGCGGTCTCGGGCGACCTGATCGCGGCGGCGAACCAGGACCCGAACCTGACGCGCGTCTTCACCACCTTCGGCAACGACACGCCGCAGATCTACCTCGACATCGACCGCACCAAGGCGCGGATGCTGAACGTGCCGCTCGCCAACGTCTTCTCGACCCTGCAGGTCAATCTCGGCGGCGCCTACGTCAACGACTTCAACACCTTCGGGCGCATCTACCAAGTGCGGGCGCAGGCCGACGCCAAGTTCCGGCTGGAGAAGGACGATATCGAGCGGCTGAAGGTGCGGTCCTCCACCGGCGCGCTGGTGCCGATGGGCTCGCTCGCGGGCATCCGCGACATCGCCGGCCCGCAGATCGTGCAGCGCTACAACCTGTTCTACTCGATCCCGATCCAGGGCGACACGCGCCCGGGCATCTCCACCGGCCAGGCGCTCGACGCCATGGAAAAGCTGGCCCAGCGCATCCTGCCGGACGGCTACAGCTACGAATGGACCGAGATCGCGTTCCAGCAGAAGGCGACCGGCAACACCGCCATCTACGTCTTCGCGCTCGGCGTGCTGCTGGTCTTCCTCGTGCTCGCCGCGCAGTACGAATCCTGGGCGCTCCCGCTCGCGATCCTGCTGGTGGTGCCGACCGGCGTGCTCGCCGCCTTCGCGGGGGTGCAGCTCAGGGCGCAGGACAACAACATCCTGACGCAGATCGGCCTGATCGTGCTGATCGGTCTGGCGGCCAAGAACGCGATCCTGATCGTCGAGTTCGCCCACCAGATCGAGGAGAGCGAGCGACGGGGGCCGGTGGCCGCCGCCGTGGAGGCCTGCCGGTTGCGCCTGCGGCCGATCCTGATGACGGCCTTCGCCTTCATCCTCGGCGTGGTGCCGCTCGCCATCGCGACGGGCCCCGGCGCAGAGATGCGTCAGGCGCTCGGCACCGCGGTGCTGTTCGGCATGCTCGGCGCCACGATCTTCGGCCTGTTTCTCACGCCGGTCTTCTACGTGGTGATCCGCAACCTGCTGATCCGCCTCAACCGCTGGCGCGGCCACGACGAGACCCCGCCGGCCGCGGCGTGATGTCGGGCCGGCGCCTCTGGTCCTGCTCAGACGCAACGATGGAACCCCTCTCCCACTCGGGAGAGGGGTTCCCACGCGCACCGTGTTCACGGCGTGCAGGGCGTCGCGGCGCCGGTGGCGGCGGACCGTCGGCTCAATCCGCCCGGGACACGAGGCTGCGGGCGCGGCTGAGGGAGGGCAGGTAGTGAATGGCCGCGCAGGAGGCGCCGGCCCGCGCGGCGAGCCGTTCGACGGCGCGGACCACGTCCGGCGTGCCGGCGGCGATCAGGCAGTCGCTCGGCCGCAGCGGCGGGAGATGCGCGGTGATCGGACCGGACCGCACATCGGAGGCGCAGGGCCGGCCGCGATCGGCCACGAGGGCGATCTGCGCCACTCCGGTGCCGACGAGCCAGTCGAGGGCCGGCCGCATGTAGAGGTCGGCCGCGTCGCGCGCGCCGGCCACCACCACCATCTCGCGCTGCGCCTCAAGGTAGCGGGCCGCGCGCGCGATGGCCCAGATCGGCGCGAAGCCGGTCTCGGCGGCGACGAGCACGAGGCGCCCGCCGCCGGGCCGGTAGGGCGCGGCGCCGATCGGCCCCTTCACGCGCACGCCGTGGTCCGGGCCGATCGCCTCGCCGAGGGCGGGGCCGAGCGCGCGGCCGTCGCGGCGCAGGTGGAAGACGAGTTCGTTCAGCTCGGTGGCGCCGTCGAGCCGCTGGGTCGGGCAGAGCGGGCGGGCGGGAAAGCCCGCGAAGGTCGCCTCGACGGTCTGGCCAGGCCGCAGATCGAGGGGCCGCGAGACCGTGACGACCACCTCGCAAACCGAATCCGAAAGGGCCGTGACGCTCAGCACCGTGCCGCCCCGCTTGGCGGCCCGCAGCACGGAGAGCGGGGAGGGGGCCGGCGCCTGCCGCGCGGCGCCGTCGCCGAGGCGCGGACGGGCGCGGCTGGTATGGGCGAGGCGCGGCACCGCGTCCTGCATGATGCCGTCGCGCCCTGCCGCGACGCCACCGGGCAGCGCCGCCTCGAAGGAGGTGTCGCCGGTGGCGATGCGCACGGGCTTGCCGTTGACGACGAGGGAGCAGCGCGGACCGATGGCCATGTCGGCGGCGACCTTCAGTGCATGATCCGGGGGCGCCGGGGCGCGGCGCACGGGGATCCGCGCGACGGGTGAGGGGAGCGTCAGCCCGCCGCGAAGAGTAGGCGCTGCACGAGGCTCGCCCAGCGGTCGCGGTCGGTGCGGATCGTCTCCACGTCCGCGCTCGCGCTCAGTTCGGCGATGCGGGCGCGCAGCGAGGCGGCCTCCTCTCGTTCGGAGCGGAGGACCGCCTTCATGATCTGGTTCTCGGCTTCGAGGCGCTCCAGGAGCTCGTCGGCCGACTCCTCCTCGGGCTCCTCGTCCAAGAGGGCGGAGGGCACAGGCGTGGAGGGGACGGCGCGGAGCACCGGCCGCGTCAGGAGCCGATGCAGCAGCGGGGAGCCGTCGCGCCGCGCATCCTGCGCGTAATCCCTTGCCGCGTCGGCCATCTCCCGCCTCCAACCGATCCCCGGGGCGGCCGATCCGCGACGGCCCCGCCTGCCCCTGAACCGTAGGCCCGCATGGTTAAGGAGCACTTAAATGAACCCTCGACCCGTCGCGGATTGACCCGTCCGCTGCGCGGCCCGAGACTGGACCGGCCGGTTCGACGGCGGCGCAACCCGGGCGGCGGCGTCCGGCTTCGCGAGGATCGGCGGCGAGGATCGGCGGAGAGCCCGATGCTGACAGGCCGGCACGTCCTGATCGTCGAGGATGAGGTTCTGATCGCGTTCGAGCTGAGCGACCTCGTGGCCGATGCGGAGGGCGTGCCGGTCGGTCCCGCGCGCACCAACCGGGAGGCCCTGGCCCTCCTCGACCGCGAGCGGATCGACGTCGCGGTGCTCGATCTCAACCTCGCGGACGGCGAGGCGACCCCCACCGCCGAGCGGCTGATGGGCATCGGCGTGCCGGTGCTGATCTGCACCGGCGGCGTCATGCCCCGCGCCATGCGCAGCCTGTGGCCGCACCTGCCCGTGCACCACAAGCCGGTGCGGGGCGAGGACCTGATCCGCGCCCTGGCGGACCTGTGCGCGGACCGGCCCGCGACTCCGTGACGGTGCGTCAGGCCGCTTCCGGCGCGGCCCCGACGAGCTGGCGGGCCTGGAGCACCGTCATGGGCTCGCCGAAGGCGTAGCCCTGCGCGTAGTCGCAGCCGATCTCGGCCAGGGCCTGCGCGTCGGCCTCGGTCTCGGCCCCCTCGGCCACGATCTCGAGTCCGAGTTCCTGCGCCATCTTGACGATCGAGCGCAGGATGCCGGTGCGCCCGCTCGCCATCTGCCGCACGAAGGACTGGTCGATCTTGATCGTGTCGAAGGGGAAGCGCTGCAGGTAGGCCAGCGCCGAGTAGCCGGTGCCGAAATCGTCCAGCATCAGGCCCGCGCCGAGTTCGGCGATCCGCGCCAGCATCTGGGCGGCGTATTCCGGATTCTCCATCACGAGACTCTCGGCGAGTTCGAGCTTGAGCGAACCCGGCGCGACGCCGGTGCGCGCGAGCACCGTCTTCACGTCGTGCAGGAGGTCGTGGCGCAGGAGCTGGCGCGACGAGACGTTGACGGTGGCGAAGAGCGGCGGCTCCACCACCAGCGCCTGCTGCCACGCGGCGAGTTCGGCCGCCGTGCGCTCCAGGGCGAAGACCCCGAGATCGACCACGAGCCCGGATTCCTCGGCGATCGGCATGAAGGTCTGGGGCGGGATGCGGCCGTGCTTGGGATGGTCCCAGCGCAGCTGCGTCTCGAAGCCGGCGACCAGCCGGTCCTGCAGGCGCACGATCGGCTGGAAGACCACCTTGATCTCGTTGCGCTCCAGCGCCCGGCGCAGGTCGGTCTCCAGCACCGGCCGCTCGCCGCGGTCGGTGCGCATGGTCGGACGGTAGACCTCGATGCGGTCCCCACCCTGGCGCTTGGCCTGGATCATCGCGAGCTCGGCCTTCTTGACCACCTCCTCGCGCTTCTGCGTCGAGCCCGGCTCGTGCAGCACGACGCCGATGGAGGTGGTGAGGAAGATCTCGCGGTCCGCGTAGGTGATCGGGGTGGTGACGGTCCGCCGGATCATGTCCGCGAAGGCGATGATGCGGTCGGGCTCGCGCTCCGAGAGCAGGATCACCGCGAACTCGTCGCCCGCCACCCGCGCCAGCGTGTCCTGCGGGCGCAGGAGCCGGCCGAGGCGGCGCGACAGGGTGAGCAGGATCGAGTCCCCCGCCGAGAGGCCGATGGCGTCGTTGATCTGCTTGAAGCGGTCGATGTCGAGGAGGAAGAGCGTCGGCTTGAGGCGCGGATCCTGCGAGGCGAGGCTGCGGGCCGCCTCGAGCCGGTCGTGCAGCAACTCGCGGTTGGGCAGGCCCGTGAGGTTGTCGTGCACCGCGTCGTGCAGCAGGCGCTCCTCGGCGATCTTCACCTCGGTGACGTCGGCGAGCGTGCCCACGACCCGGATCACCTCCCCGTCGGCGCCGATCACCGGCCGGGCCTTGAGCCGGAACCAGTGATAGGGCCCGGCGGCGGCGCGCAGGCGGAAATCCTGGCAGATGCGCCCGCGGCGCTCCTCGATCACCGTGTCGAGGGAGGCCGAGTAGCGGTCGACGTCGAAGGGATGCAGCAGCGCCAGCCAGTTCGCCACCGGGCCTTCGAGGGCGCCGCGCTTGAGGCCGAGCTGCGCCTCGATCTCCGGGCCGGCGAAGACCCGGTCGCCCGGCACGTCCCAGTCGAACACCACGTCGCCCGCGCCCGTCAGCGCGAGCGCGCGGCGCTCGGTGTCGGAGACCAGGGACGGGCCGATGCCGCTGCCCGCGAAGGCGTGCTGGAGCACCGTGAAGCCGATCAGCATCACGATCAGCACGAGGCCGCCGATCAGCGCCGGCTGCACGAGCTCGCCGCGCAGCTGGCCCGTGATGGCGAAGCCCGCGGCCACCACCCAGGCGGTGAGGAGAAGCCAGGTCGGGATCAGCAGGATCGCCCGGTCGTAGCCGTTATGGGCCGCGAGGTAGACCACCAGGAGGAGGCCCACACCGGCGACGGTCGCCACCGAGATGCGCGCCACGCCCGCCGCCACCGGCGGATCGACCACCGCCACCGCGACGAGGCCGCCGAGCAGGAGCAGCCAGAGCAGCGCCACGTGGCTGTAGCGCACGTGCCAGCGGGCGAGGTTGAGATAGGCGAACAGGAAGACCACGAGGGTCGCGCCGAGCACCGCCTCGGCGGAGGCGCGGTAGATCCGCTCGGCCGCCTCCGTCACTGGAAAAACCCGCTGGAAGAAACCGAAATCAATGCCCGTATAGGCCAGCACCGACCACGCCAGCGCCGCCGCGGCCGGGAAGATGATCGCGCCCTTCACCACGAACACGATGGTGAGGAAGAGCGCGAGCAGGCCCGCGATGCCGATGATGATGCCCTTGTACAGGGTGAGCCCGGTGATCTTCTTGCGGTAGGCGTCCGGCTCCCAGAGGTAGAGCTGGGGCACGTGGGGCGTGCGCAGCTCCGCCACGAAGGTCACGGTGGAGCCGGGGTCGAGCGTGACGGTGAACTGGTCGGCCTCGGGGTTCTCGTCGCGCTCGGGCCGGTTGCCCTGGCTCGCCGTGATGGCGGCGATGCGCGAGCCGCCGAGGTCGGGCCAGACCACGCCGGAGCCGACCAACCGGAAATGCGGCGCGATCAGCAACCGGTCGATCTGCTCGTCGGTGTCGTTGGTGAGCGCGAAAACGATCCAGTCCGGCCGCGCCCCGGCCTCGCGCGCCTTCACGGCGATGCGGCGCACGATGCCGTCCTTGCCCGGCGCGGTGGAGATCTGGATCAGGTCGCCGTCCGAGCGGTTGCGCTCGATGGCGGGCGTGAGATCGATGGCCTGGGTGTCGAGCCCGACCCGCACGGCCTCCAGGGCACGCGCCGGCGCGGGCAGCCACACGGCCACGAGCGCGAGCAGGAGGACGAGGGCGATGGGGACGTGGCGCAACGCGGAACGATCTTCCGGGACGGGATGACGACAGGTCATGGAACAGAGCGGACCGTAGTGACGCCCAAGCTCGGGAGCAAGGCGCGGAGACCCGATCTCCCCCACCGCCTGCCCGGCTCCGCCAGCCCGGTGAGCTTCGATGGTCCCGCTTTGCGGCCAAATCAAGTTGGGGCGCGGCCGGCCCCGCAGCCGCAGGTGCCTGGGACGACCGCGAAATTTCGGCCCACGCCAGGCCGGCGCGGCGGCGCTCAGGCGGACCTGAGCGCGCTCCCGACCGCATCCAGGCTCTGCAGGCGGCGGATCGGGCCGATCGCCGCGAGCGTCGGCGGGCCGCCCATCAGGACGCGGCCGGCCTCCCGCACCTCCTCGGTCGTCACGGCATCGACCTTGGCGATGATCTCATCGGCCGGGATCACCCGGCCCCAGGCCAGGAGTTGGCGGGCGATGCGCTCGATGCGCCCGCCGGGGGTCTCGAGCGCCGAGAGCAGCGAGACCTTGAGCTGCGCCTTGGCGCGGGCGAGTTCGCCCGCGTCGAGCGTGCGGGCGGCATCGGCGAGGCAGCCCACCGTCACGTCGACGAGGGCCGGCAGGTCGGGCCCGGCCGTGCCGGCACCGATGCCGAACAGGCCGCAATCCGAGAACGGCCAGTGGAAGGCGTGGATCTCGTAGGCGAGGCCGCGGGTCTCGCGTACCTCGTGCCAGAGGCGCGAGGTCAGCCCGCCGCCCAGCACCTGGGCGAAGAGATGCAGCGCGTAGTAGCCGTCGTCCCGGAACGAGAGGCCGGGCAGGCCGAGCACGAGGTTGGCCTGTTCGAGCTTGCGCGCCATCCGGCGCTCGCCGCCACGGTAGCGGCCGAGCACCGCGTCCGGCGGGGTGCGGGCCGGCAGGCCGCCGAAATGGCGCTCGGCGGCCGCCACGATCGCCTCGTGCTCCACCGCGCCGGCGGCGGCCAGCACCATGCGGTCCGGCGTGTACTCGCGCGCGAGGTAGGATTCGATGGCGGCGCGGTCGAAGCTCTGGATCGTCTCGGGCCGGCCGAGGATCGGGCGGCCGATCGGCTGGTCGGGGAAGGCCGCCTCCGTGAAGGCATCGTAGACCACGTCGTCCGGGGTGTCCTCGACGGCGGCGTATTCCTGCAGGATCACGCCCTTCTCGCGGGCCAGTTCTCCCGCCTCGAACACCGAGTTCGTCAGGATGTCGCCGATCACGTCGAGGGCGACCGCGATGTCCTCGCCAAGCACCCGGGCGGTGTAGCTCGTCTGCTCGGCGCTGGTGGCGGCGTTGATGTCGCCGCCCACGTTCTCGATGTCCTCCGCGATGGCCCGAGCGCTGCGCCGGCCCGTGCCCTTGAAGGCCATGTGCTCGATGAGGTGGCTCAGGCCGTGCTCGTGCGCCTGCTCGTGGCGCGAGCCCGCCCCGACCCAGACGCCGAGCGTCGCGGTCGCCACGCCGGGCATCGGCTCGGTGGCGACGGTGAGGCCGTTCGGCAGGTGCGTGAGGCGCAGCGACGGCGAGGCCCCGAAGGTCGCGAAATGCTCGTTCACGCCGCCGCTCCCAGGATGCGGGCGCGCTCGCGGATGAAGCGCTCCACCGCCGCCTCCTCGTTGGGCAGCACCGTGAAGCGCTCACGGCGCTCCATCAGCTCGGCCAGATGCGGCGGCAGCCGCGGGCGCAGGCCCGTCGCCGCCTCGACCGCGTCCGGAAACTTCGCCGCGTGCGCGGTGGCGAGCGCCACGACGGGGGTGGCCGGGTCGGCCGCCAGCAGGCGCCGGGCCGCCCGCACGCCGATGGCGCTGTGGGGATCGAGCACCTGCCCGGTGCGGGCATGGGTGTCGCGGATCTCGGCCGCGACCGCGGGCTCAGGCACGGCCTCGGCGTCGAACTCCGCCCGCACCCGCGCCAGCACCGCGGGGGGCAGCGTGAAGGCGCCCGACTGCTTCAGGCCGGCCATCAGCCGGGTCAACTCCTCGGGCTCGCGGTCGAGGGCCTCGAACAGCAGGCGCTCGAAGTTCGAGGAGACCTGGATGTCCATCGAGGGCGAGGTGGTGGGCTGGACGCCGCGGACCTCGTAGGTGCCCGTCGCGAGGGTGCGCGCCAGGATGTCGTTGGCGTTGGTGGCGACCATCAGCCGTCCGACCGGCAGCCCCATCCGCTTGGCGACGTAGCCCGCCAGGATGTCGCCGAAATTGCCGGTGGGGACCGAGAAGGACACCGGGCGGTGGGGCGAGCCCAGCGCCACCGCGCTGGTGAAGTAGTAGACGGCCTGCGCGGCCACCCGCGCCCAGTTGATCGAGTTGACGCCCGACAGCCGCACCTCCTCGGCGAAGCGCGCGTGCTGGAACAGCGCCTTCACGATGGCCTGGCAATCGTCGAAGGTGCCCTCGACCGCGAGCGCGTGGACGTTGGGCGAGTCCACACTCGTCATCTGGCGCCGCTGCACCTCCGAGACCCGGCCGTGCGGGAAGAGGATGAAGACGTCGACCTGATCGAGGCCGCGAAACGCCTCGACGGCGGCGCTTCCCGTGTCGCCCGAGGTCGCGCCCACGATGGTGGCCCGCGTCCCCCGCGCCTTCAGCACATGGTCCATCAGCCGACCGAGGAGCTGCATCGCCACGTCCTTGAAGGCGAGCGTCGGGCCGTGGTGGAGTTCGAGCAGGAAGAGGTTGTCGTCGAGCTGCACCAGCGGGCAGACCGCCGGGTGCCGGAAGACCGCGTAGGCCGCCTCAATCATCCGGTCGAGATCGCCCTGAGGGATCTCGCCGTCGACGAGCGGCGACAGCACCGTCTTGGCGGCCTCCGCGTAGGGCCGGCCGGCGAGGCCCGCGATGATGGCGGGCGAGAGGGCGGGCCAGCGCTCGGGCAGGTAGAGGCCGCCGTCGCGGGCGAGCCCGGCCAGCAGCGCATCGGTGAAGCTGAGCGGCGCGGCGGCGCCGCGGGTCGAGACATGAAGCACGGGAAGCGTCCTGAAGCTGCGGACGCCCTACACGAATTGCGCCGCCGCGTCAGCCGGGCGGCCGCGGCAGGCCGTCACCCCGGGCTTCGTTGCCGGGGGCACGCGTTCGGAACGAGGCAGCGGCTTGCGCCTGCCGATGACCTCTCACGCCGATGAGGGAGCGCGGGGAACCCTTCTCCCGTGCGGGAGAAGGGCAGGGATGAGGGTCCCGGGAGAGAGCCGCAGCAGAACTCAGAGTGTGGTGAGGGGAGCGGGACGGGTCAGGTTCGGCAACCAGCGTCGGTGCTGGTAGCGGCAGCGTCGCGTCCGCCTCCTGCACCCTCCCGGAACCCTCACCCCTGCCCCTCTCCCGCACGGGAGAGGGGATCCCGCACCACATATGAGATCGGCCGTGAGCACCGGTCGTGCCCTCAAGGTCCGGCCTGCGGACGCAGCCGCGTCCAGGCGAAGGCCCCGAAGACGCCCACGAGGCAGAGCGCGATGCCGTACCACGTGAAGGCGTATTGCAGGTGGTTGTTCGGCAGGTCGACCCGCAGCTGCCCCCCGCGCGGCCAGCCGCCGGGATTGGGCGTCGCGTCGGCCTCGATCAGGTAGGGGGTGACCTCGGCGAGGGCGAGCGCCTGGGCGATGCCCGGGATGTCCCGGTTGTACCACTCGCCCTTCTCAGGGTTCGGCGCAGGCACGAACAGGCCGCGCGGCTCGCTGGCGCGCAGCATGCCCGTCACCGTCACAGGGCCGGTCACTTGGCCGGCCGCCCGGGCGGCGGGATCCCGCAGCTCGGTGGGCACGAAGCCGCGGTTGACCAGGATGGTCGGCCCGTCGTCGCGCGCGAGCGGGGTGATCACGTAGTAGCCCTGCAGCGCGCGGCCGGGCACCTCGCCGGGGGCGAGCCCGTGCACCAGGGTCTCGCGCTCGTGCTGGAACCGGCCGGTCGCCCGCACGTGCTTGAACTCGTCGCTCGCCGGGTTCCAGGCCCCGGGCGCAGGGGGAGCGAGGGGAGGCTCGATGCGCGAGCGCTCGACGATCTGGCGGATCACCCCTTCCTTCCAGGCCTTGCGCTGCAATTGCCACGTGCCGAGGCCGAGCAGGATCGCGAGGCACACCAGCGTGGCGAGGCCCGCGCCCACGAGCGAGCGCCAGCCCACCGGCCGGACCGCCGCCTCCATCAGCGGAAGCGCCCCTGCTCGGCGCGGTTGGCGAATTGCAGCGCTGCCATCAGCCCCTTCAGGGGCCGCACCAGGATCAGGCTGAGGACGATCGACAGGGGCACCCACAGGGCCGCGTGCAGCCACATCGGCGGCTCGTAGGCGAACTCGACCCACATCGCCAGCGCCACCACCACGAGACCGACGAACGACATCACGAAAAAGGCCGGGCCGTCCGCCGAATCGATGAACTTGAAGTCGAGGCCGCAGACCTCGCAGGTCGGGCGGAAGGCGAGGAAGCCCTTGAACAGGTGGCCCTCGCCGCAGCGGGGGCAGCGTCCGCGCAGGCCGGCGAGGGCCGGTGACGGGGTCGAGCGGGTGGATTCCACCGAAAGCCTCCTCGCGCGGAACGGGGGCGGGCCGCGCGGCCCGTGGGCCGGATATGGGGTCGCGGCCGGCCCGCACCACGAAAAAGGGCGGCTCGCGCCGCCCTTGATCGATCGTTCGGGGAGGTCCGCGTCAGTGCGCCGCTTGGCCGACGCCCGAGCCCCAGATGTAGACGGCCGCGAACAGGAACAGCCAGACCACGTCGACGAAGTGCCAGTACCAGGCCGCGAACTCGAAGCCGAGGTGCTGCCGGGGCGTGAACTGGCCGAGATAGGCCCGGTACAGGCAGACCGCCAGGAAGATGGTGCCGATGAGCACGTGGGCGCCGTGGAACCCGGTCGACATGAAGAAGGTCGCCGAGTAGATGCTGCCCGAGAAGCCGAAATGGGCGTGGCTGTACTCGTAGGCCTGGACGATGCTGAACAGCGCGCCGAGGGCGATGGTGAGCCAGAGGCCGTACTTGAGGCCCTTGCGGTCGTTGTTGAGCAGCGCGTGGTGCGCCCAGGTCACGGTGGTGCCGGAGGTCAGCAGGATCAGCGTGTTGAGAAGCGGCAGGTGCCAGGGATCGAAGGCCTCGACGCCCTTGGGCGGCCACATCCCGCCGGTGAACTCGACGCGCGAGGCCTGGATCGGGTCGGCGGTGTAGAGGGCGGCCTCGAAATAGGCCCAGAACCACGCGACGAAGAACATCACCTCGGAGGCGATGAACATCATCATGCCGTAGCGGTGGTGGATCTGCACCACCCGGGTGTGGTCGCCGCTGTTGGCCTCGTGGATGACGTCCCGCCACCACGACAGCATGGTGTAGAGCACGCCGATCACGCCGGCGAAGAACAGGTACGGGCCGATCGCGAGACCCGCCAGCGTCAGGCTCTTCATCCAGAAGACGGCGCCGGTCGTCAACACGAAGCCGCTGAGGGCGCCGATCAGCGGCCAGGGGCTCGGATTGACGAGGTGGTAATCGTGGTGCTTCGGGTGCGCCTCGGCCATCGTGTCGGGTCTCCTGCCTCTCGTCTCCGCCCCCGGCGCGCCCGGCGCTGGTCCTCGTGGCGATGTGTCGGTCCGGACCCCGGCTCCCGAGCGAGGCCCCGGGGTCCCTTTAGTGTGCGAAGCCCGGATCTGTCACCGGGTCCATTGGTCAATTCGGCTGTCTCGCCCCCGCGCCGGTTGTCGCAAGCGCGGCCGTGGGCTGGCCGTTGCGCGACGCGAAGTAGGTGTAGGACAGCGTGATCTCCGCGTAGTCGCGGGTGTTGGCGTCGGTCCGCGCCGCCGGGTCGACGTAGAACACCACCGGGAAGTCCATCGTCTCGCCCGGCTGCAGGGTCTGCTCGTTGAAGCAGAAGCACTGGATCTTGACGAAGTAGCCGCCCAGCAGGCCGGGCTGGACGTTGAAGGTGGCGGTGCCGGTGGTGGGCTGGCTCGCCGTGTTGGTGACCCGGAAGAAGACCGTCTGGGTCTCGCCGAGCTTCGCCTCGACCCGCGGCGCCTCGGCGCCGAAGCGCCAGGGCAGGCCCGGCGCGACGTTGGTGTCGAAATGCACCGTCATGGTGCCCTCGCCCCGGGCGGCGGAGGGGCCGCGCCCGACGATCGGCGTGCCGTCGTAGCCGGTGACCTTGCAGAAGAGGTCGTAGAGCGGGACGAACGCGAAGGCGAGCGCGGTCATGCCGGCCACGAGGCCCAGGCAGGCGATCAGCGTCAGGCGCACGCCGCGGGTCTGGGCCGGTGTCGGTCGGCGGTCGGTCATGCGGGGCACCTCGCCGTCAGAGCGGCCGGTTGAGGACCTGCGGCCCGAGCTTGGCGATGGTCAGCGCGTAGAAGATCGCGACCAGCGCGGCGAGCACGAGGGCGATGGCGACGGAGCGCTTGCGCCGCCGCCGCACCTCATCGGGCGTGAGGGGGTGGGGATCCATCATCATGCGAACAGCGGCAGGGGCCGGAACAGGCCCAGGCCCTGCTCGGCGAGCAGCGCCGAGAAGAGCAGGAACAGGTAGAGGATCGAGAAGGCGAACAGGCTCATGGCGGTGCGGTTCGCGCTCTCGCCCTCGCGGACGCGCTGCACCTGTAGGCTCAGCGCCAGCATGCCGAGGCCGCCCAGCAGCGCCACGACGGCGTAGATCAGGCCGCCGAAGCCGAGGAAGACGGGGCTGAGGCCGAGGGGCGCGAGCAGGGCCGAGTAGGCGACGATCTGGCGGCGGGTCGAATCGGGGCCGGCCACGTTAGGCATCATCGGGATGCCGGCGCGCGCGTACTCGCCCGACTTCACCAGGGCCAGCGCCCAGAAATGCGGCGGGGTCCAGATGAAGATGATGAGGAACAGGACGAGGCCCTCGACCCCGACGCCGCCCGTCACCACCGCCTGTCCGATCATCGGGGGCAGGGCGCCGGCGGCGCCGCCGATGACGATGTTCTGCGCGGTCGCCCGCTTCAGCCACATCGAGTAGATCACCGCGTAGAACACGATGGTGAAGGCCAGCAGCCCCGCCGCGAGCCAGTTCGCGGCGAGCCCCAGCACCAGCACCGAGCCCACCGAGAGCACGAGCCCGAAGGCCAGCGCCTCGCCGGGCTGGATGCGGCCGGCGGGAATCGGGCGGGTGCGGGTGCGGGTCATCACCGCGTCGACGTCGGCGTCCCACCACATGTTGAGGCAGCCCGAGGCCCCGGCGCCCACCGCGATCATCAGGAGCGAGATCGCGCCGATCACCGGGTTCACCGAGGCGTGCGACACCGTCATGCCAACGAGCGCGGTGAAGATGACGAGCGCCATCACCCGCGGCTTCAGCAGCGCGAAGAAATCCGCGACGTCGCCGTTCGCGGCGGGCGCGAGGCCCTGGGCGGGGGAAAGGCTGTTCGACAGGCTCGTCATGGCCACCGGTTCGGGCTCGGGTGGTGCGAAGGTCGCATGAGGCGAATTCATGGACCGCTCCTCGCCGGAGTCCCGGTCGTCCGGAACTCGGGGGAAGAGCGAGGGCCGCCTCGGCGGCGGCCCTGCTCGGGTGTCGGCTAGTGGGCGTGCGACGGCTCGTCGACGATCACCGGCAGGGTCTCGTACTGGTGGAAGGGCGGGGGAGAGGAGAGGGTCCATTCCAGGGTGGTGGCACCCTCGCCCCACGGGTTGTCCGCCGCGCGCTCCTTGGAGCGGAAGGCCATGACCACGCCGATTACGAACACCACCATGCCCAGCGCGAAGATGTGCCCGCCCATGGTGGCCACGTAGTGCCAGCCCGCGAAGGCCTCCGGGTAGTCGGCGTAGCGGCGCGGCATGCCGGCGAGCCCGAGGAAGTGCATCGGGAAGAACAGCACGTTGGCACCGATGAAGGCGAGCCAGAAGTGCAGCTTGCCGGCCCATTCGGGGATGATCCGGCCCGACATCTTCGGGAACCAGTAGTAGATGCCCGCGAAGATGATGAACACGGCGCCGAGCGACAGCACGTAGTGGAAGTGCGCCACCACGTAGTACGTGTCGTGCAGGTAGCGGTCGACGGCCGCGTTGGCCAGGATCACGCCGGTGACGCCGCCCACCGTGAACAGGAAGACGAAGCCGACGGCCCAGTGCATGGCGGCGGTGAAGCGGATCGAGCCGCCCCACATCGTGGCGATCCACGAGAAGATCTTCACGCCCGTGGGTACCGCGATGACCATGGTGGCGAAGACGAAGTAGGACTGCGTCTGCAGCGTCAGGCCCACCGTGTACATGTGGTGCGCCCAGACCACGAAGCCGACGACGCCGATCGCCACCATCGCGTAGGCCATCGCGAGATAGCCGAAGACGGGCTTGCGCGAGAAGGTGGCGATGATGTGCGAGACGATGCCGAAGGCCGGCAGGATCATGATGTAGACTTCGGGGTGGCCGAAGAACCAGAACAGGTGCTGGTACAGGATCGGGTCGCCGCCGCCGCTCGGGCTGAAGAAGGTGGTGCCGAAGTTGCGGTCGGTGAGCAGCATGGTGATCGCGCCGGCGAGGACCGGCAGCGACAGCAGCAGCAGGAAGGCGGTGACCAGCATCGACCACGCGAACAGCGGCATCTTGTGCAGGGTCATGCCCGGCGCGCGCATGTTCAGGATCGTGGTGATGAAGTTGATGGCGCCCAGGATCGAGCCCGCGCCCGCGAGGTGCAGCGAGAAGATCGCGAAGTCCACCGCGGCGCCCGGATGGCCGTCGGTCGAGAGCGGCGGATAGACGGTCCAGCCCGTGCCCGCCCCGACCGCACCCGGCGCGCCCTCGACGAAGAGCGAGCAGACGAGGCTCATGAAGCCCGCGACGGTCAGCCAGAACGAGATGTTGTTCATGCGCGGGAACGCCATGTCGGGCGCCCCGATCATCAGCGGCACGAACCAGTTGCCGAAGCCGCCGATCAGCGCCGGCATCACCATGAAGAACACCATGATGAGGCCGTGGCCGGTCACGAAGACGTTGTAGGTCTGCGGGTTGGAGAAGTACTGCAGCCCGGGCTGCTCCATCTCCATCCGGATGCCGAAGGACAGGAAGGCGCCCACGATGCCCGCCGAGAAGGCGAACAGCAGGTAGAGCGTGCCGATGTCCTTGTGGTTCGTGGAATTGAACCAGCGCTGAAAGAACGGTGGGGTGTGCTCGTGGGCGTCAGCGTGCCCGGCTGATGCGGCAACTGCCATGATTCAGAGCCTCTCGCAGAATTCTCTCGTCGTCCTCGGGATCGCCGTCAGCGCGCGTCCGCGAACTTGCCGGCGCCCTCGACGCGGGCGAACTTGGTCTTGGCCTCGGCGGTCCAGGCCTGGAACGCCGCGTCGCTCACCACCTTGACGGTGATGGGCATGTAGGCGTGGCGCTGGCCGCACAGCTCCGAGCACTGGCCGTGATAGGTGCCCTCGCGGTCGGCCTTGAACCAGAACTGGTTCAGGCGGCCCGGAATCGCGTCGATCTTGAAGCCGAAGGACGGCAGCGCCCAGGAATGCAGCACGTCCGCGGCGGTGACCTGGACCTTCACGATCTTGTTCACCGGCACGACCATCTCGTTGTCGGTGGCGAGCAGCTTCGGCTGGCCCGATTTTTCCTGGTCCTCGCCCTCCAGCAGGTTGGCGTCGAACTTGAAGCCGCCGACCTCTTGCGGGTACTCGTAGGACCAGTACCAGGCGTGGCCGATCACCTTGACCATAAGGTCGGCCTTCGGGTCGGAGAGCTGCGTGCGCAGCACCCGGAAGGACGGGATCGCGATCGCCACCAGGATCAGCACCGGGACGATCGTCCAGGCCACCTCCAGCATCGTGTTGTGCGTCGTGCGCGACGGGGTCGGCTGCGACCGCTCGTTGAAGCGGAAGATGACGATCAGCAGCAGCACCAGCACCAGCAGCACGATGGCCGCCATGATGACGTTGAGCAGGTGATGGAAGTTGTAGATCTCCGTCGCCACCTCGGTGACGGGGGTCTGCAGGTCCATCTGCCACGGCACGGGTTTCCCAGCCTCGGCCGCGAGCGCGGCGCCTCCGGTCAGGAGAGTCGCTGCGACCGCGGCGCCCCTCACGAACGATCGGCCGAACCGCCGATCCTGCGCCCACGCCATCCCCATATCGCCCTCGATGCTCCCGTTGATGCAGCCGAATCGAGCCGCCCGTCCCGCGAGGCGGGAGCGGGGCAGCCGCGACGGGCCGGTCGCCCTCCCGCCGACCTCTCGGTGGGCGTCTCACACCACAATGCCGTGACGAGTGCAACGGCACTGGCGTCGCATCCGCAGCCGCGGAACGCCCGTGTGGCCCGGACCTTCGTACGATCACGGGTCGGAACGGCCCAGCGCGGCGGATTCTCGGAGGTGCTGCGCGGCCCGGCGGCGCGTTTCAGCTGTTTCAGGGGCGCGGCGCGAGGTCCCGGCGCAGGAAGAGGGTGCCGGCGATCGGCGTGTCGTAGTACGGCCCCGTGGGCGTGAAGCCCGCCCGGCGGTAGAGCGCCAGCGCGCCGACCATCGACGGCAGGGTGTCGAGCCGCATCTCGCGGTAGCCCAGGCGCTCACCCGCCGCGATGATTGCGGCCACCAGGGCTTCGCCGAGCCCGCTCCCGCGCGCGCCGGGATCGACGTAGAGGCGCTTCATCTCGCAGGTGTCGGGCGGGGCGAGCCCGCGCAGCCCGACGCACCCCAGAGCCGCGCCGGAGGCGCCGCGGGCGATGAGCAGCGCCCCGGTCGGAGCCGCGTAGGGGCCGGGCATCGCGGCGAGTTCGGCCTCGAAGCCCTGATAGGCGAGGTCGATGGGCAGCGCGGCGGCGTAGGCGCGAAACAGCGCGACCGTCGCGTCGAGGTCGGCAGCGTCGCGCACGGGCGCGATCCGGAAGGCGGGCGGGCGCATGGCCGCGGTATGGCGCTCACCGCGCTCCGCCGCAACCGCACCACCCGACCGTACTGCCGGGCGGTGCGTCGTCTGCCGAGGCTGTGGCTGCCCCGGCGGAGCGGGCTCACTCCTTCGCGGCACGCTCCGGGTGGCGCAGCTGGCTGAACACGAGGCCCGCGAAGTTGCCGATCGCCGCCGGCCAGGGCTGGCCGAACGTCGCCCGGTCGGCGTTCTGGCAAAAACTCGCCGTGAGGCCGTTGATCAGATCGGCTTGGCTGGCCTTCGGGGCTGCGGCCTTGAGGGCAGGGAGCAGGGTGTTCACCCGCGGCAACATGTCCTCGGCCTTGACGCCCTTGAGCTGCGCATCCGCGCCGACGTCCTGCAGGGCCTTGGCGAAGGCCGGGTCCGACACTGTCGAGCACGACGCCGTCCCGGCCAGCATGGTGCGGGTGTCCTGGCGGATGGCGGCCACCTGCCCGGCATCGGCGGTCGGCGGCGATTCGTTGCCGAAGCTCTGACGCACGTAGTTCGTCACGGCCGCCACGTCGGCATCGCTCATGAGGGCGCCCACCGCCGGCATCGTGGCGTAGTCGCCCTTCGCCGAGAGGCCGCCGAGCACGACGCGGATGACCGTCTCGGGCCCCTTGGCCAGAACAGCGCCGTTGCCGGCGAGCGCCGGGATCGCCCCGGGCACGCCCCTGCCGTCCGGACGGTGGCAGGAGACGCAATGGGTGACGTAGACGTCCGCGCCCGGCGCCGCCGAGGCCTGCGAGAAGTCGGACGGATGCTGGGGTGTGTAGGTGGGCTTGGCCGGCAGCGTCTTGAGGTAGACCGCGATGGCGCGCACGTCGTCATCCGAGAGCCGGCTCAGGCTTTCCTCGATCACCTGCCGCATCGGACCGGCGACGACGCCCGCCCGTCCGGGGGCGGCCCCGGTCTTGAGGTAGGTGAAGAGCTGATCCTCGCTCCAGGCGCCCAGACCCTCCTTGTCGTCGCCCGACAGGTTCGGCGCGTACCATCCGTCGACCGTGCCGCCTTCGAGGTAGCCGCTCCACTGCGAGGCGCCGACGAGCTTGCTGCCGTTGTGGCAGGCGCCGCAATGGCCCAGGCCCTCCACCAGATAGGCGCCGCGGTTGACCTGGGCGCTCGCCTTCGGGTCGGGCTGGAAGCGCCCGGGGGTGAAGAAGGCGACGCGCCACGCGAGCAGCGCTTCGCGGATGCTGAACGGGAAGGCGATGTCGGCGGGCTTGCGCGGCGCCCGCACGGGTTCGAGGGAGAACAGGTAGGCCTTGATCGCCGCCACGTCCTCGTCGGAGATCTTGGTGTACCAGGGGAACGGAAAGGCGGGGTAGAGATAGCTGCCGTCCTTGCCGATGCCCTCGTGCAGGGCGCGGCGGAGATCCGCGTCGCTCCACGTCCCGATGCCCGTCTCGCGGTCGGGCGTGATGTTCGGGGTGGCGATCCGGCCGATCCCGTGCGGAAAGTTGAGGTAGAGTCCCCCCGCGAAGGGCTTGCCGCCCGGCGCCGTGTGGCAGGCGACGCAATCGCCCGCGGTGACGAGGGCCTCTCCCTTGCGGATCAGGTCCTGCCCGGCGGCCTGCGGCTGGGCCGCGGCCGGGGTGGCGAGCGCCAGGGAGCCGAGAACCAGGGCCGAGATGCCACGCATGCTTGCCATCCTCCGGTTGCCGCGGCGCGCGCGGGGTTCGCTCAAGGGGCCGATCGTTCGTGCCGCAGGGCCGCGTGCGGGCGCAGCCGCAGCCAGAGGTCGGCGAGATGGGCGGCGAGCGCGCCCAGGAGCGCGAGCGCCAGCCACGTCCAGTGGGCGCCGACGAGGGCCGCGCGCAGCGCCAGCATCAGGCAGGCCCCCGAGGCGAGGTTGATGAGCAGCGCGCCCGCGCCCGGCTTGGCGCGGCGGCGCCACACCAGGATGACGAAAGCCTCGGCGGCCACCAGCAACAGCACCGCGTCGACGATGCGACCGCTCGCGAACAGGTCCGACACGTGCAATGTCCTCCCGCCCGGGACCACCCAGCGGACCCGGCAGTGCTTCCGTTCTGACGCAGAGTTCGACCTGCAGATCGGGCAACGTCGCTGTAACGAGGCGGGCTGCCGTTCGGTTCACACCCGAAGGTTCGCGGTTCGTTTTGTCGCACCGGCCCGGCGTTCGACGCCCGGATCAGAGCGGACCGTTGAGCCGCACGATCGACCAGTTGAGAATGCCCGCGAGCCCGACCCAGGCGATGTAGGGGACGAGGAGCAGCGCCGCGGTGCCCGAGTGGCGCCCGGCCGCCACCATCAGCACCGCGACGGAGAGCCACAGCAGCAGCACCTCGGCGAGCGCCCAATCCGGCCGCTGGAGGCGGAAGAACAGGCCGCTCCAGGCGATGTTGAGGATGCCGTTCACGCCGAAGGCCACGAGGAGCCATGTCCGCTCCAGCCCGGCGGGCGCGGCGTTCCAGGCCAGCACCCCGGCGATGGCCGTGAGGGTGAAGATGACGGTCCAGACCGGCCCGAAGGCCCAGTCGGGCGGCTTCCAGGCCGGCACCCGCAGGCTCGCGTACCAGGGACCGAGCGCGGTCAGCGCCGCGCCGGCTCCCGCCACCACCAGGGCCGCCAGGGCCGCGACGAGGATCGGCCCCCAGCGCGCGCCGAATTCCCCGCTCACGGAGAGACCCAGCCGAACAGGTGGGCGAGGTCCTTGAAGAAGATCCGGGCGTGGGCGGCGGGCTTGGCGCGCACCAGCTCCTTGTTCATGTAGGCCTCCCAGGTGAGGCTCTGGACGTCCGGATCGCGGCAGATGCTCACGAAGCGCTCCCGCAGGGCATCGTTGCGGTACCAGACATTCTGCATCAGCCGCAGGACCCAGAACACGCGCCCGTGCGCGGCCAGGAACCGGCGGCGCACCTGGCGCAGCGCGCGGGCGTCGCCAGTGGCCAGGAAGGTGTCGGCGGCCTCCGCGGCGAGGCGTCCGCCCAGCATTGCGTAGTAGATGCCCTCGCCAGAAGCGGGAGCGACGAGGCCCGCGGCGTCGCCGGTGAGGAGCACGTCGCGCCCGTTGTCGAATCGCCGCAGGGGCTTGAGGGGGATCGGCGCGCCCTCCCGGCGCAGGGTCTCGCCGCTGTCGAGCCCCGTCGCGGCCCGCAGGCGGCCGACCGCGCCGCGCAGCGAAAAACCCTTGCGGGCGCTGCCGGTGCCGATGCTGAGCGTGTCTCCGTGCGGGAAGACCCAGGCGTAGAAGTCGGGGGAGAGGACGCCCTGGTAGTAGACGTCGCAGCGCGCCGCCGCGAAGGCGCCGGCCGGGGGCGTGCGGACCACCTCGTGATAGGCGAAGACCTGCCGCATCCGGGCATGCGCCGGGATCTCCTGGCGGCCCACCGCCGAGTTCGCCCCGTCCGCCCCGATGACGAGGCGCGCGCGGACGTGCTCCTCCTCGCCGGACTTGCTGCGGACATGGAGGGTGGCGAGGCCGTCGCCGGGGCGGCTGATGCGCAGGAAGGTGCCGGTGCGCCGGCTCGCCCCCGCGAGCGCGGCGCGGTCGCGCAGCCAGGGATCGAAGACCTCGCGGTCGACCATGCCGACGAAGCCGTCGCCCACCGGCATGTCCACGGCCCGGTCCTTGGGCGAGACCATGCGGGCGGCCCGGATGCGCGCCACCAGGAGGTCGTCGGGAATCGCGAAGTCGCGGATCAGGCGCGGCGGGATGGCGCCGCCGCAGGGCTTGATGCGCCCCTCCCGGTCGAGGAGGAGCACGCGACGCCCGCACCGGGCGAGGTCGGTGGCGGCCGTGGCTCCCGCCGGACCGCCCCCGACCACCACGACATCGAAGATCTCGCCGTCGGTCATGGGCGTGCCTCCCTCCACCCGTGCGACACGGGAAAGATTCCGGTCCGGGCCTCGCGCCGCCGCGCCGGGGCATCGATGCGCAGGGCCAGCCCGGCCGCCAGCAGGAACAGCAGCGCCTCGGCCGTAAAGACCGCCGCGTAGGCCGGCACCACCGCGCCGGTCAGCGCCCGGGCGAGATCGACCGCGGCGGCGCCGAGGAAACCGCCGAGCCCGAAGGCCACGCCCTGCGCGGCGCCCCAGACGCCCATGCGGGTCCCGTGCCGGCCCTCGCCCTCGGGCGTGCCGCCCGACCCCGCCAGCGCCATCATCGAGCCGATCGCCGAGACCGCGAAGATGCCGTTGAACAGGCCGAGACCCGCGACGAGCGCGCGCAGCGGCGCCCCCGGGCCCATCACCCCGCAGGCCGCGATCCCGGCGAGCGCCAGCGCCGAGCCGAGACAGCCCAGGACCGTCCAGAGCCGCAGCGAGCCGAGCCGCGGCCCCGGGGCGAGGCTCGTCACGAGGGCGACCAGCACCATGCCGGCGAGGACGCCGCCATTCTGCAGCCCTGCCAGCGCCGTCGTGGCGCCCGGCGACATCGCGAAGACGAGCCCGGCGAAGGGCTCCAGGATGAGCTCCTGCGCGCTGTAGGCCAGCATCGCCAGGAAGACGAAGACCGTGAAGCGGCGCGAGGCGGGCTCGGCCCAGACCTCGGTCAGCACCTGCCCGAAGGACGGCCGGGCCTCGGCCCGCGCCGGCCGCGTCCCCGCGCGCGGCTCGACGCCCCAGACCGCCGCCAGCCCCACCAAGAAGGCGAGGCCCGAGACCGTCGCCGACACGGCGATCAGGCGGGCGGGCGAGAACGGATCGAGGAAGCGTCCGGCGAGCGGCGCCGTGACCACGAAGCCCGCGATCATCATCACCCAGACGATGGTGGCCGCGGCCCCCCGGCGCTGGGGCGCGACGCCGGTGGAGAGCAGGACGAGGAGCGAGGTGCCGGCCGCGCCGACCCCGATGCCGACCACCAGAAAGGCGAGGATCGCCAACGCGAAGCCCGCGACCGGGTGCGCGCCGATCACCGCGGTGGCGATTGCGGCGCCGAGGCCGCCCAGCGCCAGCGCCGCCATGCCGCCGACGATCCAGGGCGTGCGCCGCCCGCCGATGTCCGAGCCGTAGCCCCAGCGCGGGCGGGCGAGTTGCACCGCATAGTGCAGCGCCACGAGCGCGCCCGGCACCGCGGCCGGCAGCGCCAGTTCGACCACCATCACCCGGTTGATGGTCGAGGTGATGAGGACGACGATGGCGCCGAGCGCGGTCTGGACGAGGCCCAGCCGCACGATGGTGCCCCAGCCGAAGGCGGCCGGCGCGGTCATGCGGCGCCTCCCTGACGCAGCGCGAAGGCGGCGGCCAGCATGCCGAGCACGTAGAGCAGCGTGCCGGTGCCGTTGTACCAGGCGGCTCGGCCCCGCGGATCGGCGAGGAGGCGGCGCATCAGCAGGCCCTGCCCGGCGAGCAGCGCCGCCACGAGGCCCGCGTGCCAGGGCCGATCCCAGGCGAGGAGGAGCGCCACCACGGCCGCCTGCGGCAGCGCCATGACGAGGCAGGCGAGGCGCGCGGCGCGGTCGGTGCCGAGCTGGACCGGCAGCGAGCGGATCCCGGTGCGCTGGTCGCCCTCCACCGACTTGAAGTCATTCAGGGTCATGATGCCGTGCGCGCCGATGCTGTAGAGGAGCGCCAGCATCAGCACGCGCCCGTCCGGCACCGCGGCGGCCATCACGGCCGCGCCTGTGAACCAGGGCAGTCCCTCGTAGCAGAGGCCGACGGCGGTATTGCCCCACCAGCCGTTGCGCTTCAGGCGCAGGGGCGGCGCGCTGTAAAGCCACGCCAGGAGGAGCCCGAACAGCGCCGCGCCGAGGATCCACGGGCCCAGCGCCGCCGCGACGAGGAGCGACAGCAGCGTCCAGCCCGCCGCCACGTAGAGGCCCCAGCGGCCCGGCATGCGGCCGGAGGGGATCGGGCGCTGCGGCTCGTTGATGGCGTCGACGTGCCGGTCGAACCAGTCGTTCACCGCCTGGCTCGTGGCGCAGACCAGCGGCCCGGCGAGCACGATGCCGGCGAGCACCACCGGCCAGCGTCCCTGCAGGCCCGATCCCGACGAGACCACCCCGCAGGCGAAGGCCCACATGGGCGCGAACCACGTGATGGGCTTGAGAAGCTCGACCAATGCGCTCGGAGCCGGGACTGCCATGCGCTGCCTCGCGCTCGCCTGTCTCGGTCCGACGCTAGTGACATGGCGCCACGAGTGTCAAGTAAACTTTACACTTGCGGACAGGGATCGATCGGAGCCGTCCCGCGTCAGTCGTCGCGGTCGTCGGGCCCCTCGTTGCCGTCGAGGTCGCCGAGGCCGTAGCGGCGCAACTTGGCGTAGAAACCCTGGCGGCTGAGGCCCAGCATCTCGGCCGCGGAGGCGCGATTGTCCTGGGTGATCCGCAAAGCCGCCTCGATGCAGAGGCGCTCGATCAGGTCGGTCGTCTCGCGCACCAGGGTCTTCATCGACACGCGGCCGACGAGTTCGGTCATCTGCTCGACGGAGCGCGGCAGCTCGCGCCCCCCTGCGGGGGCCGGCGCGATCCGGCGCGGCAGGGTGCGGATGGTGAGGCCCAGGCAGGGCTTTTCGCCGCCCGGCACCGACACGCCCGCGACCTCGACCTCCTCGACGACGCCGAACTCGCCGCGCATCACGGTGGTGAAGTGGCGCACCGAGCCGTGCTCCACGAGGGTCGCGAACAGCGCGCCGATCTCGCTGCCCTCGCGCCCGAGCCAGCGGTCGATGAGTTCGCCCTTGGCCTGCTGCTCGGCGGCGAGCTGGGCGAGATCGAGGAAGGCGGCGTTCGCCCCGAGGATGCGCCGGTCCCGGTCGGTGACGACGAAGCCCTCGGGCATGGCCTCGATGACGTCGAGGGCGCCGGTGCGCGCCGCGGAGGGCAGGGCTGCCACGGGCGCGACGAGGTTGAGCCGCACCAGGATGCTCGTGCCGGCATCCTGTCGGAACAAGGCCGCGGCGACCCGGGCCTCGCCGCGGCGGTGGGCGAGACGGGCGGTCAGGTCCTCGGCCTGCCCGGTCAGGCGAAGACCCACCAGGAGGGCCTGCACGGCCCTGCCTCCCTCGATCTCGAACAGGTCGATGAAGTCCTGCCCGACGATCCGCTTGGCGGAGCGGCCGAGCAGGCGCGCGGCGGCCGGATTGATCTCGGCGACGCGGCGGTTGGCGGCATCGACGATCAGCACCGCCTCGCCGGCGAGCTGGAACAGCACGCGGTAGCGCGTCTCGACGCTGCGCAGGCGGGCGTAATCGCGCTCCAGGGCCTGCTGCGATTCGGCGAGACGGCGCTGAAGCGCCGCGACGGCGCGCAGATCGCGCCCGATGGCGAGGATCTGGCCGTCGCCGGGCAGGCGCAGGGTCGAGTAGCGGATCGGCAGATCGGTGCCGCTGACTGAGGGATGATTGACCTGGCGCCAGCGCGTCACGATGCCGGGCGCCGCCCCGTCCAGCAATTCCACGATCTTCGGCCGGCTCTCGACCGTCACGGTGTCGATCCAGCGGCGGCCGAGCCAGCGCGATCCCGCGTCGTCGGCCAGTCCATCCGCACCGAACGTCGCGTCACGGATCACGCCGTCGCGGTCGACGACCAGCGACAGGTCGGTCGCGGCGGCGACGAGCATGCCCGTCGTGTCCGCGTCGAGATGGGCGACGGCGTCTCGTAGCACCGCGAACGCTTCCTTCGCAGTAAGGCTGACAGGACTGTTCAAGGGCCACCAGACGCTTAGACCGCACCGAACAGGTCTTTCAGCAGGCTCTCACCCGGAGATCAAGGAGGGTCGCGGCGATTCCCGGTGCGTCGCGCGCATCCAGCGCGGCCGCGTCCGCACCGACGCGCCGGACCCGGTCCGGTCGGTTCTCGAAAGCGGGGCCGCCGACCAGGATCCGCAGGTCGCGGTTGCAGGAGGCGCGCCTGATGACCGGCACCACGTCCGCGAGCGCCTCCAGGAAGACGTCGCAGGACAGGGAGATGCCGACGACGTCGAACCATTCGTCGCGCAGCTGCTCGAAGGGGCCCGTCTGGTGCCAGCTCACCTCCGACGCCACGTCCCAGCCCGCCTCCGAGAAGAAGTGGCTGACCATGGTCAGCCCGAACGTGTGGGTCTCGCCCGGCGCCGGCACGAGGAGGACGCGGCGGCCCGCCGGATCGACGGGGGGCGGCTCCACGAACAGCATCTCGAGGTCGTGCACGAGCTGGCGCAGGCGGGCCATCGCCACCGTCACCTGAACGAAATCGCAGGCATCCTCCTCCCAGAGCCGTCCGATATGCCGGGCCGTGGGCGCCAGAAGGTCGAGCAGCAGCCCATCGAAGGTCATGCCGCCATCGAGGAACGATTGAACGTCGGCCATCGGGTCGCCGTCGGCGGCGGCCAGCATGCGGGCGGCGAAGCCGGCGATCTCCTCGGGCTCGGGCCGGGGGCGGGAGAAGACACAGGACCGTCGGCCCGTGCGGTGGGCCAGCATCAGGCGGGGAATGATCTCCGCCTCGACGACGCGCGCGAGATCATCGCGCCACGGTTGCGGACGGGCGGATCGCCGCCTGGCCGGCCGCGCCGGGTCCCCGTCGCGTTCGAGCGATGGGCCACGCGCAGTGTCGCCGGTATGCCTTGCGTTCTCCACCGGCACCTCCCCGATGCACAATGGCCCCGCCTGTTGTGTTGGTACCTGAAGAAATTTTCTCTTTTGGGTATTTTGTCGACAGGTCCCGTGGGGTCCGGGCATTTACCCAAGATACGCTTCCTTCCTGTTCAGGCAAGCGGCTTTCGTTCCGCCTCCCGACAAATGTCACGCGGACACACTGTCAACTTGAGTTGACACTCCCGGCGCCTCGGTCCAGGCTGCCCGAACCGACAACCCCGCGGCGCAACGCGGGGCTCGGGCAGGGCGAGGCGGGGCAGGCGACATGAGGCGCGAAGACCGGCCGGTTCTGTACAGCGAGGCGGAGCGGCGGCGCCGCGACGCCACGCCCTGGACGCTGGTCCAGGGCATCCTGGCGCCGATCCAGTTCGCGATCTTCCTCGTCAGCCTGCTGCTGGTCCTTCGCACCCTGGCGACCGGCGAGGGGGCGGCCGTGGCCAATGCCTCCGTGGTGCTCAAGACGCTGGCGCTCTACGCCATCATGATCACCGGCTCCCTCTGGGAGAAGGCCGTGTTCGGGCGCTACCTCTTCGCGCCGGCCTTCTACTGGGAGGACGTGGTCAGCATGCTGGTGCTGGCGCTCCACACGGCCTACCTCGCGGCCCTGGCGACGGGCGCGCTCGACCTGCGCCCCCTGATGCTCCTGGCGCTGGCCGCCTACGCCGCCTACGCGGTCAACGCCGCGCAGTTCCTCCTGAAGCTCCGGGCGGCGCGCGCGAGCGCGCCGGCCCGCCGGATGCCCGTCCTGACGGGGGCGGCGCCATGAACGCGCCCTTCACCCCCTGCGGGCCTCAGGTCAGCCACGAGCGCGGCCAGCGCGCCGTCTTCTGCGGGCTCACCGGCATCGTCTGGCTCCACCGCAAGATCCGCGACGCCTTCTTCCTCGTGGTCGGCTCGCGCACCTGCGCGCACCTGATCCAGTCGGCGGCCGGCGTGATGATCTTCGCCGAGCCGCGCTTCGCCACCGCGATCATCGAGGAGCGGGACCTCGCGGGCCTCGCCGACGCGCACGAGGAACTCGACCGCGTGGTGAGCCGCCTCTTGGAGCGGCGGCCGGACATCCGGCTCCTCTTCCTCGTCGGCTCCTGCCCGTCCGAGGTGATCAAGCTCGATCTCGGCCGCGCGGCGGCCCGCCTCTCGGGCCGATTCGCCCCGGCGGTGCGGGTGCTCAGCTACTCGGGCAGCGGCATCGAGACGACCTTCACGCAGGGAGAGGATGCCTGCCTCGCCGCGCTCGTGCCGGACATGCCGATAGGGAACCTGGCAACGGGGGACGAGCCCTCGCTCCTCGTGGTCGGCACCCTCGCGGACGTGGTCGAGGATCAGTTCGCGCGCCTCTTCGCCGATCTCGGCATCGCGCCGGTCCGCTTCCTGCCGGGCCGCCGCGCGGCCGAGCAGGCGACGGTCGGGCGGGGCACGCGCTACCTCCTGGCGCAGCCCTTCCTCGCCGACACGGCCCGGGCGCTCGACGCCCGCGGGGCGCGGCGGATCGCGGCGCCGTTCCCGCTGGGTGCCGAGGGCACCACCCTGTGGCTGCAGGCCGCGGCCGACGCCTTCGGGGTGGCCCCGGCGCGCGTCGCGGCGGTCACGGCGCCGGGCCTCGCGCGGGCCGGGCGGGCGCTCGACCGGCACCGGGAGCGGCTCGCGGGACGGCGCCTGTTCTTCTTCCCCGATTCGCAGCTGGAGATCCCGCTCGCCCGCTTCCTGTCGCGGGAGATGGGGGTGGAGCTGATCGAGGTCGGCACGCCCTACCTCCACCGCCAGCACCTCGCCGAGGACATGGCGCTGCTGCCCCCCGGCACGCCGGTGGTGGAGGGGCAGAGCCTCGACGACCAGCTCGACCGCTGCCGGGCGGCGAGCCCCGACCTCACGGTCTGCGGGCTCGGCCTCGCCAACCCGCTCGAAGCCGAGGCGCTGCCCACCAAGTGGTCGATCGAACTGCTGTTCACGCCGATCCAGGGCTACGAGCAGGCCGGCGACCTCGCCGAATTGTTCGCGCGCCCGCTCGTGCGCCGCTCCAGGCTGGAGGTCTGACGCGCATGCAGCTCACGCTCTGGACCTACGAGGGACCGCCCCACATCGGCGCCATGCGGATCGCCACCGCGATGCGCGGCCTGCACTACGTGCTGCACGCCCCGCAGGGCGACACCTACGCGGACCTGCTGTTCACGATGATCGAGCGGCGGGACGCGCGCCCGCCGGTGACCTACACCACCTTCCAGGCCCGCGACCTCGGGGCCGACACCGCCGAGATCTTCAAGGAGGCGGTCCGCCTCGCCTACGCGCGCTTCCGCCCGCAGGCGATGATCGTCGGCGCCTCCTGCACCGCCGAGCTGCTGCAGGACGATCCCGCGGGCCTCGCCCGGGCGCTCGACCTGCCGATCCCGGTCATCCCGCTCGAATTGCCGGCCTACCAGAAGAAGGAGAACTGGGGCGCCGCCGAGACCTTCTACCGGCTGGTGCGGGCGCTCAGCGCGCCGCCGGCCCCGCGCGCGCCGCGGGCGCGGCCCTCCTGCAACCTGCTCGGGCCGACCGCGCTGGGCTTCCGCCACCGCGACGACCTGCGCGAGGTGCGGGGCCTGATCGAGCGCCTCGGCATCGACGTGAACGTCGTGGCGCCGCTCGGCGCCACGCCCGCCGACCTCGCGCGGCTCGGCGAGGCCGATTTCAACGTCGTGCTCTATCCCGAGGTCGCGCGCAGCGCCGCGCTCTGGCTCCAGAAGGCGCACGGCCAGCCCTTCACCGACGTGGTGCCGATCGGGGTCGGCGCGACGCGCGCCTTCGTGGAGCAGGTGGCGGGGCTCGCGGGCGTCGATCCGGCGCCCGTCCTCGACGCGGAAGGCTCGCGGCTGCCTTGGTACTCCCGTTCGGTCGACTCGACCTATCTCACGGGCAAGCGCGTCTTCGTCTTCGGGGACGCCACGCACGCCATCGCGGCGGCCCGGGTCGCGAAGTCCGAACTCGGCTTCTGCGTCGTGGGACTCGGCACCTACGCGCGGGATTTCGCCCGCGAGGTGCGGGCCGAGGCCGAGGCGCACGGCATCCCGGCCCTGATCAGCGACGATTACCTGGAGGTCGAGGCGGCGATCGCGGCGGCCCAGCCCGAACTCGTGCTGGGCACTCAGATGGAGCGCCACATCGCCAAGCGGCTGGGCGTCCCCTGCGCGGTGATCTCGGCCCCGATGCACGTGCAGGACGTGCCCGCCCGCCACGCGCCGCAGATGGGCTTCGAGGGCGCCAACGTCCTGTTCGACACCTTCGTCCACCCGCTGATGATGGGCCTGGAAGAACACCTGCTCTCGATGTTCCGAGAAGACCCGGAATTCCACGACGGCGTCGCGCCCTCGCATCTCGGCGGCCGGCCGCATGCGGCGCCCGAGCCCGCCGTCCCGGTCGCGGCGCCCGTCGCCGCCGCGGCCTCCGCCGTCACCTGGGCCGCCGAGGCCGAGCGCGAGCTGCGCAAGGTGCCGTTCTTCGTGCGCGGCAAGGCCCGCCACAACACCGAACGCTTCGCCCGCGAGCGGGCGCTGCCCCTCATCACCGTCGAGACCCTCTACGATGCCAAGGCGCATTTCAGTCGGTGAGGGGGCGGGCGCGCTGCCGGAGCTGCGCGTCGTCATCGTCACCCTCGACAACCACCTCGCCGGGGCGGTGGACCGAGCGCGCCAGACGCTCGCCCGCACCGCGCCGGGGCTCACCCTCGGCTTCCATGCCGCGGCGGAATGGGACACCGACCCGGCGGCGCTCGACGCCTGCCGCGCCGACATCGCCCGGGCCGACATCGTGCTCTCCGCGATGCTGTTCATGGACGAGCACGTGCGGGCCGTCCTGCCGGCGCTCCTCGCCCGGCGCTCCGACTGCGACGCGATGGTGGGCTGCCTCTCGGCGGCCGAGGTGGTGCGCACCACCCGGATGAACCGCTTCGCGATGGACGGCTCGCAGCGCGGCGCCCTCGACTTCCTCAAGCGCCTGCGCGGGCGCAGGGGACCCGGGGACGGGGGGTCGTCCAGCAGCGGCGCGCGCCAGATGGCGCTGATCCGGCAGATCCCGCGCATCCTGCGCTTCATCCCGGGCTCGGCCCAGGACGTGCGGGCCTACTTCCTGATCCTGCAATACTGGCTCGCCGGGTCGGACGAGAACGTCGTCAACCTCGTGCGCTTCCTCGGCTCGCGCTACGCGGCCGGGCCGCGGGCCGGCTGGCGGGACCGCCTGACGCCGAAGGATCCGCTCTCCTATCCGGAGACCGGCCTCTACCACCCGCGTCTTCCGGGCCGGGTCGGCGAGCGGATGGAGGCGCTGCCGCAGCGGCCCGGCGCGCGCGGGCGCGTCGGCCTCCTGCTGATGCGCTCCTACGTGCTCGCCGGAAACACCGCCCATTACGACGGCGTGATCGCCGCCCTGGAGGCGCGCGGCCTCACCGTGGTGCCGGCCTTCGCGAGCGGCCTCGACAACCGCCCGGCGATCGAGCGCTTCTTCCTGCGCGACGGGCGTCCTGCCATCGACGCGCTGGTGTCGCTCACGGGCTTCTCCCTCGTCGGCGGTCCCGCCTACAACGACGCGGCCGCCGCCCAGGCCGTGCTGGCGCGCCTCGACGTGCCCTACCTCGCGGCCCACGCGGTCGAGTTCCAGAGCCTGGCTCAGTGGGAGGCCTCCGAGCGCGGCCTCTCGCCGGTCGAGGCCACCATGATGGTGGCGATCCCCGAACTCGACGGCGCCACCGCCCCGATGGTGTTCGGCGGCCGTGCCGGCACCGACCATGCCCGCGACATGGCGGTCCACCCCGAGCGTGCCGAGCGCCTGAGCGAGCGCGTCGCGCGCCTCGTGAGCCTGCGCGGACGCCCGAAGGCCGAGCGCCGGGTCGGCATCGTGCTGTTCAACTTCCCGCCCAATGCCGGCGCGGTCGGCACCGCGGCCTTCCTGTCGGTGTGGGACTCGCTCCACCGCGTGCTCGCGGGCCTGAAGGCGGACGGCTACACGGTCGCGGTGCCCGACAGCCCCGAGGCGCTGCGGCAGGCGGTGCAGGAGGGCAACGCGGCCCGCTTCGGCACCCCGGCCAACGTCGCCCACCGGGTGCCCGCCGACGATCACGTGCGGCGCGAGCGCTGGCTCCCCGAGATCGAGGCGCAGTGGGGACCCGCTCCCGGCCGCCACCAGACCGACGGCTCGGCGCTCCTCGTGCTCGGCGCGGAGTTCGGCAACGTCTTCGTCGGGGTGCAGCCCGCCTTCGGCTACGAGGGCGACCCGATGCGGCTGCTGTTCGAGCGGGGGTTCAGCCCGACCCACGCCTTCTCGGCCTTCTACCGCTACCTGCGCGAGGATTTCGGCGCCGACGCCCTGCTGCATTTCGGCACCCACGGCGCGCTCGAATTCATGCCCGGCAAGCAGACCGGGCTGTCGGCCGCCTGCTGGCCCGAGCGGCTGATCGGCGCCATGCCGAACGTCTACCTGTACGCCGCCAACAACCCCTCGGAGGGCACGCTGGCCAAGCGCCGCGCGGCCGCGACCCTAGTGAGCTACCTGACGCCGAGCCTCGCCCAGGCCGGGCTCTACCGGGGGCTCATCGACCTCAAGGCCTCCGTGGAGCGCTGGCGGGGGCTCGCGCCCGAGGAGGCGGCCGAGCGCGCCCGGCTCGCCGACCTGATCCAGGGGCAGGCCGCCGGCCTCGACCTCGCCGAGGCCGAGCCCGCCTGGGGTGGGGCGGCGGAGACCCGCGTGGCCGACCTCGCGGTGCGGCTCGTCGAACTCGAACACACCCTGATCCCGCACGGGCTGCACGTGGTGGGGGAGGGGACGCCGGAAGCGGAGCGGGCCGACCTGCTGATGGCGCTCGCCGAATCGGTGCACGGCCTGGCGCCGGCCCGCGCCGCCATCGACCGGCTGGCGGCGGGCGTGCCCGCCGAGGAGGCCCTGGCGGCGTCCGACCTGACGGCGGACGAGGCGACGCGCGCCGCCTTCCGGGCGCTGGCCGAGACCAACCGGCTGCTCGCCGAGGACCACGAGATCCCGGCCCTGCTGCGGGCGCTCGACGGCCGCTTCGTCGCGCCGGTCGCGGGCGGCGACGTGCTGCGCACGCCAGCGATCCTGCCGACCGGGCGCAACCTGCACGGCTTCGACCCCTACCGGATCCCGAGCGCCTTCGCGCTGGCGGACGGGCGGGCCCAGGTAGAGCGGCTGCTCGCCCGCCACGCGGCCGAGGGCGCGCCCTGCCCGGAGAGCATCGCCCTGGTGCTGTGGGGCAGCGACAACCTCAAGAGCGAAGGCGCGCCCATCGCCCAGGCGCTCGCCCTGATGGGCGCGGCCCCCCGCTTCGACGGTTACGGCCGGCTCTGCGGCGCCCAGCTCATCGCCCTCGACGACCTCGGCCGCCCGCGCATCGACGTGGTGGCGACGCTGTCGGGCATCTTTCGCGATCTGCTGCCGCTCCAGACGAAGCTGCTCGCCGAGGCCGCCTACCTGGCGGCGAGTGCGGACGAGCCGCTTGAGCGCAACTTCGTGCGCAAGCACGCCCTCGCGCACCAGGCCGAGCACGGCATCGACCTCGAGACCGCGGCCCTGCGCGTGTTCAGCAACGCCGAGGGCGCCTACGGGGCGAACCTCAACCACCTGATCGACAGCGGGCGCTGGGAGAGCGAGGCCGATCTCTGCGAGACCTTCGCCCGGCGCAAGAGCTTCGCGTACGGCCGCTCGGGCGCCCCCCAGGCGCAGCGGACGCTGATGCAGGCGGTGCTGGCCAAGGTCGACTTCGCCTACCAGAACCTCGATTCCGTCGAGGTCGGCGTCACGAGCGTCGACCACTACTTCGACGGTCTCGGCGGCATGGCGCGCGCGGTCGCCAAGGCGCGCGGGACCAGCGTGCCCGTCTACATCAGCGACCAGACGCGGGGCGAGGGCCGGGTGCGCTCGCTCGCCGAGCAGGTGGCGCTGGAGACCCGCACCCGCATGCTCAACCCGAAATGGGTCGAGGGCATGCTCGGGCACGGCTACGAGGGCGTGCGCCAGATCGACCAGCACCTCACCAACACGGTGGGCTGGTCGGCCACCACCGATCAGGTCGCGCCCTGGATCTACCAGCGCATCACCGAGACCTACGTGCTCGACGAGGCCATGCGCGAGCGCATGGCGGCCCTGAACCCCACCGCCTCCGCCAAGGTCGCCCATCGGCTGATCGAGGCGCACCGGCGCGGCTTCTGGACCCCCGACCCCGAGACGCGCGCCGCCCTCGACCGGGCCGAAGAGGCCCTGGAGGACCGGCTGGAAGGCATCACCGCGGAGGCAGCCGCATGAACATCGCGATTCGCAACCCGGTGCCGACAAGACGGGAGGAAGGCAGCCTCCAGGTCGCCCTCGACCCGGACGTCCGCATCGAGACCGCCAAGGTCTTCGCGGTCTACGGCAAGGGGGGCATCGGCAAGAGCACCACCTCGTCGAACCTCTCGGTCGCCTTCTCGAAGCTCGGCAAGCGGGTGCTGCAGATCGGCTGCGACCCCAAGCACGATTCGACCTTCACGCTGACGAAGCGCCTCGCGCCCACCGTCATCGATGCCCTGGAGGCGGTGCAGTTCCATTCCGAGGAACTGCGCGTCGAGGACTTCGTGGCCGAGGGCTACAACGGGGTGATGTGCGTGGAGGCGGGCGGACCGCCGGCCGGCACCGGCTGCGGCGGCTACGTCGTCGGGCAGACCGTGAAGCTCCTCAAGGAGCACCACCTGCTCGAAGACACCGACGTCGTGATCTTCGACGTGCTCGGCGACGTGGTCTGCGGCGGCTTCGCCTCGCCGCTCCAGCACGCCGACCGGGCGCTCATCGTCACGGCGAACGACTTCGACTCGATCTTCGCCATGAACCGCATCGTCGCGGCGATCCACGCGAAGTCGAAGAATTACGGCGTGCGGCTCGGCGGCGTCATCGCCAACCGCTCGGCGAACACCGACGAGATCGACCGCTTCAACGCCGCGGTCGGCCTCAAGCGCCTCGCGCATTTCCGCGACCTCGACGTGGTGCGCCGCTCGCGCCTGAAGAAGGCGACGCTGTTCGAGATGGAGCCCTCGCCGGAACTGCTCGCGGTGCAGAACGAGTACCTGCAGCTCGCCGAAGCCCTGTGGGCCGGCGTCGAGCCGCTCGAGGCCCAGCCGATGAAGGACCGCGACCTGTTCGAGTTCCTGGGGTTCGACTGATGCCCAGCGCCACCTACGCCGAGCGCCGCTCGCAGCTCCAGACCTACTTCGACCGCACGGCCGTCGAGGCCTGGGCGCGGCTCACCTCCGACGCGCCGGTGAGCCGCATCCGCGCCACCGTGCGCGCGGGCCGCGACGCGATGCGGGCCGAACTCCTGTCCTGGCTGCCCGCGGATCTCTCCGGGCGGCGCCTGCTCGATGCCGGCTGCGGCACCGGCGCGCTCAGCCTGGAGGCCGCGCGACGCGGCGCGCACGTGGTGGCCATCGACGTCTCGCCGACCCTGGTCGGCCTCGCCCGCGAGCGCAGCGCCGCGCTGGCGCTGCCCGGCCGCCTCGATTTCCGGGTCGGCGACATGCTCGACGACTCCTTCGGCCGCTTCGACCACGTGGTGGCGATGGACTCGCTGATCCATTACCGCAGCGCCGACATCGTCCGGGCGTTGGCGGTGCTCGGCCGGCGCACGGACGGCTCGCTGCTCTTCACGGTCGCCCCCCGCACCGCGCTGCTGACGCTGATGCACGCGGCCGGCCGGCTGTTTCCGCGCGGCGACCGGGCGCCCGCCATCGAGCCGGTGTCCGAGGGGACGCTCCGCCGCCGCATCGCCCGCGAGGAGGCCCTGGCCACCTTCGGCCTCCGGCGGTCGCGCCGGATCACCAGCGGCTTCTACCTCTCCAACGCCCTGGAACTGGCGCGCCGATGAGCGATGCGAGCCGCCTCGCCCGGGCGCTGACGCAGCTCGGGCCCCGCCTCCTCCCCTTCGCGGATGCCGCGACGGCGGAGCTGCCGCTCGGGCGGCTCCTGCGCCTGTCCCTGTTTCAGGTGACGGTCGGGATGGCGGCGGTGCTGCTCATCGGCACGCTCAACCGGGTGATGATCGTCGAGCTCGGCGTGCCGGCCTGGATCGTCGCCGTGATGCTCGCGCTGCCGCTGCTCGCCGCACCCTTCCGGGCGGTGATCGGCTTCCGCTCGGACACGCACCGCTCGGTGCTGGGCTGGCGCCGCGTGCCCTACCTGTGGTTCGGCACGCTCCTGCAGTTCGGCGGCCTCGCGATCATGCCCTTCGCGCTGCTGATCCTGTCGGGGGACACGACCGGGCCGATCGTGATCGGGCAGGCGGCGGCGGCGCTCGCCTTCGTGCTCGTCGGCGCGGGGCTCCACACCACGCAGACGGTCGGCCTCGCGCTCGCCACCGATCTCGCGCCGGCCCATGCCCGCCCGAAGGTGGTGGCCCTGCTCTGCGCCATGCTGCTCGCCGGCATGATGGGCAGCGCCGTGATCTTCGGGCTCGCGCTCGCGAACTTTTCCGCGATCCGGCTGATCCAGGTGATCCAGGGCGCGGCGCTGGCGACGCTCATCCTCAACAGCATCGCCCTGTGGAAGCAGGAGGCGCGCGATCCCTCCCGCACCGCCGAGGCCCGGCCCGACTTCCGCACGGCCTGGGCGGCCTACGCGCGGGCGCCGCGGGCGCGCCGGCGGCTGGCCGCCACCGGGCTCGGCACCGCGGCTTTCAGCATGCAGGACATCCTGCTCGAACCCTATGGCGGGCAGATCCTGCACCTGCCCGTCGCCGCCACCACGGCGCTCACCGCGCTGCTGGCGCTCGGCGGCGGCCTCGGGCTCCTAGCCGCCGCGCGCTGGCTCAACCGCGGCGGCGATCCGTTCCGGGTTGCGGCGAGCGGCGCCGTGGTCGGCATCGCGGCCTTCTCGGCGGTAGTCTTCGCCGCGCCGCTCGCCTCCGGCCCGCTCTTCTCGGGCGGCGTGGCGCTGATCGGGCTCGGCGGCGGCCTCTTCGCGCACGGCACGCTCACCGCCTCGATGGAGGACGCCGCCCCGCAGGAATCCGGCCTCGCCCTCGGCGCCTGGGGCGCCGTGCAGGCGAGCGCCGCGGGGGCGGCCATCGCGGCGAGCGGCATCGTGCGGGATGTCGGCTCCGCGCTCGCCGTCGCGGGCCATCTCGGCGAGGCGCTGAACGACGCCTCGACCGGCTACCTCATCGTCTACCACGTCGAGATCGGCCTCCTGTTCGCCACCCTGGTGGCGATCGGCCCGCTGGTGCGGCCCGCCGATCCGGCCACACCCCTGTCCCGCGGCGCTTCCCCGCGCCGCCGCGTCACCCATCCGGCCCTATCCTGAGGGAGGCCTATCATGCCCACGGGTGCCATCACCGGTTACATCGACGTCGCCCAGCTGGTGCTCTACGCGTTCTGGCTCTTCTTCGCCGGGCTGATCTTCTACCTGCGCCGGGAGGACCGCCGGGAGGGCTACCCCCTCGAATCCGAGACCCGCGGCGGGCTCACCGGCTGGGACTGGCTCTTTCTGCCCACGCCGAAGGCCTTCGTGCTCGCGGACGGCCGCACCGTCCTGGCGCCGCGGCCCGACGAGGGCCCGGTGGGCGAGCTGAAGGCCGCCAAGCTCGAACCCTGGCCGGGCGCGCCGCTCCAGCCGACCACGCCGGATGACGGGCGCCTGCGGGACGGCGTCGGGCCGGGCGGCTACGCGCAGCGCAGCGACACGCCCGACCTGACCTGGGAAGGGCACAAGCGCATCGTGCCCCTGCGCGTCGCCACCGAGTTCGCGGTGGCCGAGCAGGATGCCGACCCGCGCGGCTTCCGCGTGGTGGGCGCCGACCGGGCGGTGGCCGGCACGGTCACGGAGATCTGGATCGACCGGGGCGAGTCCCTGCCCCGCTACTACGAGCTGGAGCTGGCCGGCACGCCGGGCCGCAGCGTCCTCCTGCCCGTCACCTTCGCCAACGTCTCTGGGGCCAAGGCCACGGTGGTGTGCGAGGCGCTGCTCGCCCGGCAATTCGCCGACGTGCCGACGCACCGCGACGCCGACAGCATCACGCTGCTCGAAGAGGAGCGCATCATCGCCTATTACGGCGCCGGCACGCTCTATGCCACGCCCGGGCGCACGGAGCCGCTGCTGTGAGCGACGACGTCCTTCCCCGCGGCCTGCCCGCCCCGCTGCCGCCCGGCGAGCGGCTGATCTGGCAGGGGCGGCCGGGCACGCTCGGCCTCGCCCGGCGCGTCTTCCACCTCGACCTCGTGGCGGCCTACTTCGCGCTGCTGGCGCTCATCGAGGCGGTGAGCGCCGGGCGTGCCGCCGCAGCGCTGCCGCTCCTCGGCCTCGGCGCGGCCGGCCTCGCGGTGCTGCTGGCGCTCGCCTGGTGCTCGGCCCGCACCACCCACTACAGCCTCACCGACCGGCGGCTGATGCTGCGCATCGGCATCGCGCTGCCGATCACCGTGAACCTGCCGCTGCATCAGATCGAGGCCGCCGGCCTGAGGCGCTTCGCCGATGGCAGCGGCGAGATCCCGCTGCTCCTCAAGGCCGGGACGCGGCTCGCCTACCTGCACCTGTGGCCCCACGCCCGGCCCTGGCGGCTCACGCGGCCCGAGCCGATGCTGCGGGCCCTGCCGGACGCCGACGAGGCCGCCGCCCGCATCGCCGCGGCGCTGGCCGCCGCCAACGGCCAGCCGGTCCCCGGATGGTCGCCCGCCGCCGCGACCGCCGCCCTGCCGGGGCACCTCGCCGCCGCCGGATCGTGAGGAACGCGCCATGCTCGACCACACCACCAGGGTGCCGCGCTCGCAGGTCGTCCGGATCCTGCTCCTCACGGGGTTCGCGGTGGTCGCCGTCGCCATCGGCCGGGTCAGCGACGTCGGGACGACCCGGCTGCCGGAGGCGCAGGCCGTGCAGGTGCTCGACCTCACGGTGCAGGACCGCAGCGACGGCGCGGTGGCGCTGAGCGACGCCCGCGACGGCCGCCTCGTCGCCACCGTGCAGCCGGGCGAGGACGGGTTCCTGCGCGCCGCGCTGCGGGTCATGGCCCAGGCGCGCCTGCGCGAGGGCCTGCCGCGCGAGCCGCCCTTCCGGCTCACCCGCTGGGACAACGGCACGCTCTCGCTCGACGACCTCGCGTCGGGCCGGCGCATCAACCTCGAAGCCTTCGGGCCAACCAACGCGGCCGCCTTCGCACGGCTGCTCCAACAGGGGAGGGGTGCATGAGGAACCTGAGCTTCGGCGGACGACGCCGCATCGAGGTGCCCTGCACGGTGGAGATCGAGCAGACCGCCGAGTCGCTCCACGCCCACGTCACCCTCGACGGCGGGCTCGCCATCGAGCCGGGCGACGAGGTGACGGTGCACGATGCCCCGACCGAGGTGCCCTACGGCGAGCGCCTCGTGGTCCGGCGCACCGCCACGGTGGTGCGGGCGGGCGCCGTCGAGCGCCTGTGGACCCGCATCGCCGGCCACTTCGAGCTCACCGAACTCTACGAAGTCAGCTTCTCGGAAAGGACGAGGCTATGAGCGCGACCGCCCTCCCCACGCCGAACGAGAGCACCCGCTACGCCCAGGAGACCACCTTCCTGAGCCCGCGCTTCTACACCACCGATTTCGACGAGCTCGACCGCACCAACGTCGAGCCGGTGCGGGCCGAGTGGGACGTGCTGATCGCCGAGATGCGCGCCGACCCGAACAAGCGCCACTTCGTGCGCAACCACGAATTCGACCTCGACCTCTCGGGCCTCGACCCGGAGCTGCGCAAGGAATTCCTCGACTTCCTCGTCTCCTCGATCACCGCCGAGTTCTCGGGCTGCGTGCTCTACGCGGAGATGCGCAAGCGCGCCAAGAACAAGGACATCCGCGAGCTGTTCGGCTTCATGAGCCGCGACGAGGCCCGGCACGCCGGCTTCATCAACGACACGCTCAAGGATTTCGGGGTCGGGGTCGATCTCGGCTTCCTCACCAAGGCCAAGAAGTACACCTACTTCCGGCCGAAGTTCATCTTCTACGCCACCTACCTGTCGGAAAAGATCGGCTACGCTCGCTACATCACCATCTACCGCGAGCTGGAGCGCAAGCCCGAGAATCGCTTCCACCCGATCTTCAAGTGGTTCGAGAAGTGGTGCAACGACGAGTTCCGGCACGGTGAGGCGTTCGCGCTCCTGATGCGCGCCAACCCGAAGCTGCTCTCCGGGATCAATTATTACTGGATCAAGTTCTTCCTGCTCGCGGTCTTTTGCACCATGTACGTGCGCGACCATTGCCGGCCGGCCTTCCACAAGGCACTGGGGATCGATCCGACCGCCTACGACTTCACGGTCTTCGACATCACCTCGGAGATCTCCCGGCAGGTCTTCCCGCTCACCCTCGATCTCGACAACCCGGCCTTCAAGGCCGCCCTCGACCAGCTCCTGGTCTGCGCCCGGGGCATCGAGGAGGCGAAGGCCCGCGGCGGCCTCGCGGGCCGGCTCGCCCATGCGGGCCATGCCGCGCGGGCGGCCCTGACCTTCGGGCGGCTGATGCTGATGCCCGCCAAGGCCAACCCGATGCCCGCTCAGATCCGTCTCAGCCCCGCCTGGTAGCCCCTCGCCCATGTCGGACTACGCCGCGCCGATCCTCTACGCCGTCGTGATGTGGTGGTTCCTCACCGGGGTCATCCTCTGGCTGAACCACCGGCCGCGGCGCACCCATGCCTGGAGCTTCGGGGCGACGAGCCTCGCGCTCGGGGGCGCCCTGTGGGCGATCGCCTGGAGCGCCGGGGAGCCCAGCGAGGCGGGGGCCTACGCGGCCTTCACGGCCGCGCTGGTGGTCTGGGGCTGGCAGGAGATGGCCTTCTACATGGGCTACCTCGCCGGCCCGCGCCGGACCGCCGGCCTGCCCACGGCTCGCGGCCTCGCCCGGTTCGGGCAGGCGGCGGCCACCAACCTCTGGCACGAGGCGGCGATCATCCTGGGGGCGCTCGCCGTCGCGTGGCTCACCGAGGGGCGGCCGAACCGGATCGCCCTCTGGACCTACCTCGTGCTCTGGGGAATGAACCTCAGCGCCCGGCTCAACCTCTACCTCGGCGTGCGCAACCTCAACGCCGAGTTCCTGCCCGAGCACCTGCGCTACCTCGGCAGCTTCTTCCGGCGCGCGCCGATGAACGCGCTCTTTCCCGTCGCGATGGTTTTCGCGACCGGGGTGCTCCTGGTGCTGCTGCACCCGGCGGTCACCGAGAGCGCCTCCGCCTTCGCGCTCGCCGGCCACACCATGATGGCGACGCTGATGGCGCTCGCCATCCTCGAACACGGGTTCCTGATGCTGCCGCTGCCCTCCGCCGCCCTCTGGGGCTGGGGTCTGCCCTCTCGCCGGCCCGCCGGCGACACCGCCACCCGCGCGGCGTCCTGCGCCGCCCGAGACATCGTCTGAGCGGGCCGCAGAGCCCCGCCCCACCACAGGAAGGTGACGCGCCATGGACTACGAATCGTTCTTCGCCGCGCAGCTCCAGGGCCTTCACCGCGAAGGACGCTACCGGGTCTTCACCGATCTCGAACGGCAGGCCGGGCGCTTCCCCCACGCCACGCACCATTCTCCCGGCGGCCGGACCGAGGTCACGGTCTGGTGCTCGAACGACTATCTCGGCATGGGCCAGCACCCGACGGTGCTGCGGGCGATGCACGAGGCGCTCGACCGCTGCGGAGCGGGGGCGGGCGGCACCCGCAACATCTCGGGCACCAACCACTACCACGTGCTGCTGGAGCGCGAGCTCGCCGATCTCCACCACAAGGAGGCGGCGCTGCTCTTCACCTCCGGCTACGTCTCGAACTGGGCGGCGCTGGGCACGCTGGCCGCGAAACTGCCGGGCTGCGTGGTGTTTTCGGACGAGGACAACCACGCCTCGATGATCGAGGGCATCCGCGCCAGCCGCGCCGAGCGGCACATCTTCCGCCACAACGATCCGGAGGACCTGGAGCGCAAGCTGAGGCTGGTCGATCCGGCGCTGCCCAAGCTCGTCGCCTTCGAGTCGGTCTACTCGATGGACGGGGATATCGCGCCGATCGCCGAACTCTGCGACGTCGCCGAGGCGTACGGCGCCATGACCTACCTCGACGAGGTCCACGCGGTCGGCCTCTACGGGCCGCGCGGCGGTGGCATCGCCGAGCGCGAGGGGCTGATGCACCGCCTCACCGTGATCGAGGGCACGCTCGGCAAGGCCTTCGCGGTCTGCGGCGGCTACATCGCGGCCTCGTCGGCCCTGTGCGACTTCGTGCGCAGCTTCGCGTCGGGCTTCATCTTCACCACCTCGCTCCCGCCCGCGGTGGCGGCGGGCGCGGCGGCCTCGATCCGCCATCTCAAGGAGAGCAGCGCCGAGCGCGACCGCCACCAAGACCGCGTCGCGCAGGTCCGCCGCCGTCTCGCCGCGGCCGGCATCCCGCTTCTCGACAATCCGAGCCACATCGTCCCGGTGATGGTCGGCGATCCCGTCCTGTGCAAGCAGATCAGCGACATGCTGCTCGACGAGTTCGGCATCTACGTCCAGCCGATCAACTACCCCACCGTGCCGCGCGGCACCGAGCGCCTGCGCATCACCCCATCGCCGCTGCACAGCGATGCCGACATCGACCATCTGGTGGCGGCGTTGGGCGCGATCTGGGCGAGGATCGGGCTCGCGAAGGCGGCGTAGGCCGCGCCAAGGACGTCGCACTGCTAAGCGTGGGATCCCCTCTCCCGTGCGGGAGAGGGGTAGGGGTGAGGGTTCCGGGAGGGAGCCGGAGAAAGCTGCATGGTGCCCGCTACCAGCTCTGAGGTTGGTTGCTGAACCTGACGCGTTCCGCTCCCCACATGACGGCCTCAGCTTCACTGCGGCACCACCTGGACCCTCACCCCCGCCCCTCTCCCGCACGGGAGAGGGGGTGCTGTCCGCGTATCATTCCCAGCCCGCTGCGCCTGCGATGATGTCAGCCTACAAGGACACTTCAATCGTCAATTCTATTGGACATTTCCACCCTCCGGGTGAATGGTGATCCGGTTCCGGACGCCCGGCCCTGCTCGCTGAGGACCCGTCGTGGCGCTCACCCAATCGGCCCTGTCCCGGCGGGCCCTGAAGCCGGACCCGCTTCCCGAGACCCGGCCCCTGGCCGCGGCCGGCCCGTATCCGTTCGCCGCCATCGTCGGCCAGGACGAGATGCGCCGCGCCTTGCTGATCGCGGCCATCGATCCGTCGGTGGGCGGCGTGCTGGTCTTCGGGGATCGCGGCACCGGCAAGTCCACGGCCGTGCGGGCGCTCGCGGCGCTGCTGCCGCCGATGCGGGCGGTGGCGGGCTGCCCCTACGCCTGCGACCCGGCCGAGACGGCCGGGCTCTGCGCTGCCTGCCAGGCGCGCCTGCCCCACGGCCTGCCCGTTCAGGCAGTGCCGGTGCCGGTGGTCGACCTGCCGCTCGGCGCTACCGAGGACCGCGTGGTCGGGGCGCTAGATATCGGCCGCGCCCTCTCGGCGGGCGAGAAGGCGTTCGAGCCGGGCCTGCTCGCACGGGCCAACCGCGGCTTCCTCTACATCGACGAGGTCAACCTGCTGGAGGACCACCTCGTGGACCTCCTGCTCGACGTCGCCGCCTCGGGCGTCAACACGGTGGAGCGCGAGGGCCTGAGCGTGCGCCATCCGGCGCGCTTCGTCCTCGTCGGCAGCGGCAACCCGGAGGAGGGAGAATTGCGGCCGCAGCTCCTCGACCGGTTCGGCCTCGCGGTCGAGGTGACGACGCCGACCGATCTGCCGACCCGGATCGAGATCGTGCGCCGGCGCGACGCCTACGAGCGCGACCCGGCCGGGTTCGGCGGCACCTGGGCGGGCGAGGAGCGGTCCCTGCGCGAGACGATCCTGGCGGCGCGGAACCGGCTGGGTAGCGTCGCGGTGCCGGATGCGGCACTGGAGGCCGCCGCGCGCCTGTGCCTCGCGCTGGGCACCGACGGCCTGCGGGGCGAACTCACCCTGATGCGCGCCGCCCGGGCGCTGGCGAGCCTGGAGGGCGACCGGCGGGTGACCACCGCGCACCTGCGCGCCGTCGCGCCCGCCGCCTTGCGCCACCGCCTGCGCCGAAACCCGCTCGACGAGGCCGGGTCCACCGCCCGCGTCGCGCGCGCCGTCGATGAGATCCTGGGGTGAGCGCGCCGGCGGCCGAGACGGCCTGGTCGCGCGCCTGCCTCGCCGCCGCCCTGTTCGCCCTCGATCCGGCGGGCTGCGGCGGCGTTGTCGTGCGCGCCCGGCCGGGCCCGGCCCGGGACGCGTGGCTCGCCCGGCTGCGCGCGCTCTGGCCCGCCGCCGCCCCGATGCCGCGCCTGCCCGCCGGCATCGGCGACGAGAACCTGCTCGGCGGCCTCGATCTGCCCGCGACCCTGCGGACCGGGCGGGCGGTGCTGCGACCGGGCCTGCTGGCGCAGGCGGATGGCGGCGCGGTGATCGTGCCGATGGCCGAGCGGCTGCCCCCCGGCACGGCGTCGCGGATCGCGCAGGCGCTCGACACCGGGGAGGTCGGGATCGCCCGCGACGGCCTCGCCGCCCGGCTGCCGGCGCGCTGCGGCCTCGTGCTCCTCAACGAGAGCGAGGAGGCCGAGGAGGCCCTGCCCGCCGCCCTCGCCGACCGGGCCGCCCTCTGGCTCGACCTCGACGCGGTGCGCCTGCCCGACCTGACGGCGGCGCTCCCCGCCGCCGATCCCGCTGCGGCGCGCGTCCGCCTCGACCGCGTGGCCTGCGAGGCCGGGGCTGTCGACCTGCTCTGCCGGACGGCGCTCGCGCTCGGCATCGCCTCCCTGCGCGCGCCGCTGCTCGCGCTGCGCGTCGCGCGGCTGCATGCCGCGCTCGCCGGGCGCGACGCGGTCGCGCAAGAGGATCTCGCGGCCGCGGCCGCCCTGGTGCTCGCGCCGCGCGCGCTGCAGCGGCCCGCCGAGCCCGACATCCCTGACTCCGACCCGGCCGAACCGCCGCCCGACTCCGAGACGGAGCCGTCCGCGGGAGAGGGCAGCGCAGCGCAGGACCGCGTGCTCGCGGCCGCCGCGGCGGCGATCCCCCCGGGCCTCCTCGCCCGGCTGCTGACCGGGGCGGGTCCGCGCCCCCGCGCCCCCTCGGCCGGCCGGGCCGGGGCCGCGGCGGCGCAGCCGCGCCGCGGGCGGCCCGCCGGCGCGCGGCCGGGCGATCCCCGCCGCGGGCGCCTCGCCCTCGTCGAGACGCTGCGCGCCGCCGCGCCCTGGCAGCGGCTGCGCGGCTCCCCCGCCGGACGGGTGGTGGTGCGGCCCGAGGACGTGCGTATCCGCCGCCTCGTCCAGCGCACCGAGACCACGACCATCTTTGCGGTGGACGCCTCCGGCTCGGCCGCCCTGGAGCGCCTCGCGGAGGCCAAGGGCGCGGTCGAACTCCTCCTCGCCGAGTGCTACGTGCGGCGCGACCGCGTGGCGCTGATCGCCTTCCGAGGGCGCGAGGCCGACCTGCTCCTGCCGCCGACCCGGTCCCTGGTGCGGGCCAAGCGCGCGCTCGCCGGTCTGCCGGGGGGCGGGGGCACGCCGCTCGCCGCCGGCATCGACGCGGCGGCGGCCCTGGCGGAGGGCATCCGCCGCGGCGGGCGCACGCCGGTCGTGGTGCTGCTCACCGACGGGCGGGCGAACATCGCGCGTTCGGGCGCGCCGGGCCGGGCCGCGGCGGCCGCCGACGCGCTGGAGGCCGCCTGGGCGCTGGCGGCGCGCGGCACCCGCGCGCTCCTGATCGACACCGCCTTCCTGCCGCAGGAGGCGGCCGGCCGTCTCGCCGCCGCGATGGCGGCGCACTACCTCCCGATGCCTCAGGCCGATGCCGCGCGGCTCTCCCGGGCGGTGCGGCGCGAGACCGCCGCGCGAGGCTGATGCCCACCCGATGTTCCTGCAAGACGACAGGCCCGCCTTCGAGCGCGAGGGCCGCGACTGGCCGAACCGCGCCGCCAGCCGCTTCGTCGCGGCGGGCGGCCTGACGTGGCACGTGCAGGAGGCGGGCGAGGGGCCGGCGCTGCTGCTCGTGCACGGCACCGGTGCGGCGACGCATTCCTGGCGCGGGCTGCTGCCGCACCTCGCCGCGCGCTTCCGCGTCATCGCCCCCGATCTGCCGGGCCACGGCTTCAGTGATCCGCTGCGGACCCCCTCGCTGCCGCGCATAGCCAGCGCCCTGGCCGCCCTCCTCGGCGCCCTCGGCACCGCCCCGCAGGTCGTCGTCGGCCATTCCGCTGGGGCAGCGATCTTGGTCCGGCTCTGCCTCGACGGCACGCTGTCGCCCCGCCTCCTCGTCGGCCTCAACGCCGCGCTCAAGCCCTTTCCCGGCATGGCCGGGCTGATCTTTCCGGCGATGGCCCGGGCGCTCTTCCTCAACCCGGTCACGCCCCGGGTCTTCGCGTGGTCGGCCGACCGCAGCGCCGTCGAGCGGCTGATCCGCGGCACCGGCTCCACCCTCGACCGCCAGGGGCTCGATCTCTACCGGCGCCTGTTTCAGAAGCCCGGCCACATCGCCGGCGCGCTCGGCATGATGGCGAACTGGGACCTCGTCGACCTCGACCGCGACCTGCCGCGCCTCGCCGCCCCGGTGCTGCTCGTCGTCGGCGGAGAGGACCGAACCATCGCGCCAGAGATCTCGTTCCGCGTGGCCGAGCGCCTGGGAGCGCGCGCGCGGCTGGAGCTGCTGCGCGGCCTCGGCCATCTCGCCCACGAGGAGAAACCCGAGACCGTCGCCGCCCTGATCCTGGCGGCGGCCGCCCGCGAGGGCGTGACGGCGGCCTGAGCCCGGCCCGCTTTGCGCCCGGGACGCCTTCGCCTATGGTGCCGCCGCGAGGCCGGCGGGCCGTTCGGTGATCCTCGCCGGAGTCTGATCGGTTTGCCGCGTCTCGGAATCGGGATCACGACCTACAACCGCGCCGAGTCGCTGGCGCGGACGCTGGAGAGCGTGGCCCGGCACACGGCCGCGCCCCACGCGCTGTTCGTCGCCGACGACGGGTCGCGCGACGCCACCGCGGACCTCCTCCGCCGCCTCCGGGTGCCGCACGTGAGCGCGTCGAACCGGGGCGTGGCCTGGAACAAGAACCGGGTGCTCTTCCACCTGCACGAGGTCGCCCGCTGCGACGTCGCCGTCCTGCTGGAGGACGACACCGCGCCGGCCCGCGACGGCTGGGAAGCGCCCTGGATCGAGGCCGCCCGGCGCTGGGGCCACGCGAACTTCGCGGGCGACTGGTTCGCGGACCGCTTCGTCTCGGGCACGGGCACGCCGGAAGACCCGGTGCTCAGCCCCGACATCTCCGGGCAATGCGTGTCCTTCAGCCGGGCCGCGCTGCGGGCGGTCGGCTACATGGACACCCGCTTCGGCCGCTACGGCTACGAGCATTGCGACCATTCCGAGCGGATGCTGGCGGCCGGGTTCGGCGGCCGGGCCGCGGAGCCGCCGCTGTTCTACCTGCTGCGCAGCGATCTGGCGGTCGACGCCTCCGCGACGGGCGACTACCGCGACGAGATCGACCGCAACGCCCTGGTCTACCTGCAGGTCAAGCAGGGCCGGCGCGGCCACCGCTGGCCCTGGCGCACGATCGGCGAGATGGGCCGCTTCCTCGGCGAGATGCGCCGCGCGGAGCTCTACGATCCGCGGATGCAAGCCCGCCTCGCCCTGGCGCTCGCCCTCACGCCGGCCCGCAGCGGCGGGACCTGGGCCGCCGAGCGCCTGCGGGCAGGGCGCCCGCGCGGATCACATGCCGCGAGCTGGCCGGAAGCCTCGGGCCCGCGGCGCGACGCGCGCTAGCTCCGCCGGACGCGCGATGTTCCATATCGGCCAGGACGGCTGGCTCTTTCTCACCGGCGGCTCGAACGACGTCGTCGCCCAGTACGGCAACGGCCGCGCGATCTGGGCGCGGCTCCTGGCGTGGCGCCGCCTCGCCCTCGCCCGGGCGGCGCGGGCGGAGGCTCTGGGCGCGCGCTATCTGCACGTCGTCGTGCCGGAAAAGATCACGGTCTACGACCACAAGTTCGCGGGCCTGCGGGTGGACGTCCGCCGCTCACCCGCCCGGCGCCTCGCGCGCCTGCTCTCGCTGACCCCGGCCGGCCGCGCCATCGTGGTCGACCTCGTCGCGCCGATGCGGGCGCAGCGCGACGCGGCCGACCTCTACTACCGCACCGACACGCACTGGGCCTTCCCGGGCTACTTCCTCGCCTACCGGGAGATCTGCCGGGCCTGCGGCGGCGCCGCGCGGGAAAACTTCACCCTGCGCCCCTCCTACCTCTCGGCCGAGGTGATGGACATCGAAGCCAAGCTGCCCTTCCCGGAGCCCGAACGGGCGCGGCGCCACGTCCTGCAGCAGGATGCGGTGCGCGAGCCGGGCACGCTGGTGCGCGCCTACGAGGCCGCCGGGCGGGGCCTCGACCTGCATGTTGGCGCGCACGTCGTCTTTCGCAATCCGAGCCCGCAGGCCGACCCGCGCCGGGTGGTGCTGTTCGGCTCCTCCTGCTCGGGCCACGTCCACGGCATGCTGAGCGGGGCGCTGGCCGAGACCTTTCGCGAGCTGCACTTCGTCTGGTCGGCCAACATCGACTGGGCCTATGTCGAGGCGGTGCGGCCGGACCTCGTCCTGTTCGAGATCGCCGAGCGCTTCATGGCCCGGGTGCCCACCGACGATTTCTCCATCGAGGCCTTCGCGGCCGAGCGGATCCGGGCGCTGCGGGACGAAACCGTCTGAAGGCTCCTGCCGACGCCCCTTGCCACCCGGCGGGTCTGCGATGATAGTGTCAACTTATGTTGACACTCGACGATGTGCGGCCTCGGACCTCCCGGGCCCGCCGCAGGCCCCACGCGGTGGTGATCGGCAGCGGCTTCGGCGGCCTCGCGGCGGCCGTGCGGCTCGGCGCCCGGGGCTACCGCGTCACGGTGCTGGAACGCCTCGACCAGCCGGGCGGGCGCGCCCGGGTGCACCGGCAGGACGGCTTCACCTTCGATGCCGGTCCGACCATCGTCACCGCGCCGTTCCTGTTCGAGGAATTGTGGGACCTCTGCGGCCGGCGCCTCGCCGACGACGTCGCGCTCGTGCCGATGCGGCCCTTCTACCGCATCCGCTTCCACGACGGCGCCACCCTCGACGTGAGCGACGACGAGGCGGCCATGCTGGCGCAAGTCGCCCGCATCGCGCCCGACGAGGTGGAGGGCTACCGCCGCTTCATGGCCGCCTCGGCCGAGATCTGCCGCGTCGGCTTCGAGCAGCTCGGCCACGTGCCGTTCAGCGCCCCCTCCGACATGCTGCGCATCGCCCCCGACCTGCTGCGCCTCGGCGGCCATCGCAGCGTCTACGGGCTCGTCTCGCGCTTCTTCTGCGACGAGCGGCTGCGCACGGCCTTCAGCTTCCATCCCCTGCTGATCGGCGGCTCGCCCTTTCGGGCGAGCGCGATCTACTGCCTGATCGCCGCCCTCGAACGGCGCTGGGGCGTGCATTTCGCCATGGGCGGCACCGGCGCACTCGTGCGCGGGCTGGTGGACCTGATCGAGGGGCAGGGCGGGCACCTGCGATTGAACGCCGAGGTGGCGCGCATCACGGTCGCGAACGGCACCGCCCGCGGGGTGGTCCTGGCGGACGGCGAGTCCATCCCGGCCGACATCGTGGTCTCGAACGCCGATTCCGCCTGGACGGCGCTGCATCTTCTGCCCCCCGAGGCGAAGCCGCCCTGGAGCGACTGGCGGATGCGGCGGGCTCATTCCTCGATGGGCCTGTTCGTCTGGTACTTCGGCACGCGCCGGACCTACCCGGCGGTGGCGCACCACACGATCCTGCTCGGCCCGCGCTACCGCGGGCTGCTGGCCGACATCTTCGGCCGCAAGGTGCTGTCCGAGGATTTCAGCCTCTACCTTCACCGCCCCACTGCCACCGACCCGGGCCTCGCGCCGCCGGGTTGCGACGCCTTCTACGTGCTGAGCCCCGTGCCGAACCTCGACGGCGGGCAGGACTGGGCGGCCTTGGCCGAGCCCTACCGACGCCGGATCGCTGCGGCGCTGGAGGAGACGCTGCTGCCGGGGCTGTCCGAGGCGGTCGTGACCTCGCGGGTCACCACGCCCAACGACTTCCGCGACGACTTCCTCGCCTATCGCGGTTCGGGGTTCGGCCTCGAACCGATTCTCACCCAGAGCGCGTACTTCCGGCCGCACAACCGCAGCCCGGTGCGCCACCTCTACCTCGTCGGGGCCGGCACCCATCCGGGGGCCGGTCTGCCCGGCGTGCTCTCCTCCTCGAAGATCCTCGATCGGGTGGTGCCGGATGCTGCGCTCTTCGTCTGACCTGCCGCTCGCCGACGCCGCCGACCACGCCGCCTGCCGGGCGGCGATCCGGGCCGGCTCGCGCAGTTTCTACGCCGCCTCCTGGCTGCTGCCCGCGCCCGTGCGGCGCGACGCCTACGCCCTCTACGCCTTCTGCCGCCTCTCGGACGACGCGGTGGACACCGGCGCCCGGCGGGCGGACGCGGTGCCGATCCTGCGCGAGCGGCTCGCCCGCGCCTATGCGGGCCGGCCCTGGGACGCTCCCGCCGACCGGGCGCTGGCCGAAGTCGTGGCCCGCGTGGGCCTGCCCCTGGCCCTCCCGGCCGCCCTCCTCGACGGCCTCGCCTGGGACACCGAGGGCCGGCGCTACCCCGACCTGCCGGCGCTGCTCGCCTACGCGGCCCGCGTCGCCGGCTCGGTCGGCGCCATGATGACGGTCGTGATGGGGCAGCGCTCGCCCGAGGCCCTGGCGCGGGCCTGCGACCTCGGCATGGCGATGCAGCTCACCAACATCGCCCGGGACGTCGGCGAGGATGCGCGGGCCGGGCGCCTCTACCTGCCCGAGAGCTGGATGCGCGAGGCGGGCCTCGACCCCGACGCGTTCCTGGCCCACCCCCGTCCGAGTCCGGCGCTCGCCGCCGTGGTGGCGCGGCTCCTGCGCGCGGCAGATATGCTCTACCGGCGCTCGGAGCCCGGCATCGCCCTGCTGCCGGCCGGCTGCCGCCCGGCCGTGCGGGCGGCGCGGCTGATCTACGCCGAAATCGGCCGGTCGCTGGCGCGCCAGGACCTCGATCCCGTGTCGCAGCGCGCCCGGGTCACGGGGTCCCGCAAGGCAGCACTCCTCGCCCGCGCCGGCCTGCCTCTCGCCGCCGGTGGGGTGCCCTGGCCGCCGCTGCCCGAGGCGGCGTTCCTCGTCGAGGCCGTCACGGCCCTGCCGATTCCCGCCGCGGCACCTCTCCTGCCCTGGTGGGATCTGTCCACGCGCGCGGGACGGTTCCTCGACCTCATCGAGATCCTGCGCGAGCGCGAGAGCTGGCGGGATCCGGCCCCCTCATGAGCGAGGCCCTGTTCGCCTTCTTCGACATTGCCCTCTTCTTCGGCGCGGTGCTGGGTCTCGGCTTCTGGCAGCTCTGGATCCTGCGCCGTGACCGGCGGCGCGAGGCCGCCGCCCGGACCGCCGGCGACGCTTCCCGCGTGGGCGAAGGACCGCCCTCCGCGGGGTGAGGGGAACGGCTGACGGTGTCGGGACTGGGCGGGCTGTGGTGCAGCGGCAGGATCTGGCGCAGCGTCGCCACTTGTCCTGGGCGATCGCGGCCATGTCGCTGCACGCCTGCGCGCCGCACAGGCTGGCGGCCCGTGCGTTCAGCTGCACGTCGGTCAGCTGATGGCGGACGTTGCTGGCGCGGGGATCAGGCAGCACCGCAAACAGGGTGGCGAAGTCCGATATCGGCAGGTCTCCGGAGGCCGACCAGATCCCTTCCGGAGCTCCGGCTACACCGCCAAGCCATCCACCAACCCCTGTGCCGTAGCCCTGCCCGCACGGGCACGGCTGTCCGGGGAAAATCGATGGCGCGGGAACCCCTCTCCCGTGCGGGAGAGGGGCAGGGGTGAGGGTCCCGGGAGGGTGCCGCAAGATGACGCGACGCTGCCGCTACCAGCACCACGCTCCGAGCTTGAGCCTGACCCGTTATGCTCCCCTCACTACATTCCGTTTCTTACTGCGGCACCACCTGGACCCTCACCCCTACCCCTCCCCGCACGGGAGAGGGGATCCCGCGCCATCCTGGTCGGGGATTTTTCCCCGGACAGGCCTGTCGCACGGGGAAGGGGTTCCCCGCGCATCATCCGGTGAGGTGACGCTGCGCCCCTGATCGGGGCAGCGGCCGGGGCCATCCGCCCCCGGTCGGGGAGGCCGCGAAGCGGAGCGCTTCTGCGGACAGCCCTCGCCGGGCCGTCCTCAACCTGGGCTCACGCGCCCTCGAACCGCCCGCTCGCGTGGGCGAGCATCGTGTAGACCTTGCCGGTCTCCGAGGTCAGGTAGGCGTTCGCGCGCTTGGGATCCTTGTCGGCGCGCGACACGTCCCCGAGCAGGCGCTCGAACTCCCGCACGTAGCGGTCCACCGTGCGCCGGAACTCCGGCTCGGTCTGATAGCGGCGGCGGATCTCGTCGAAGGTCACCTGACCCTGCGCCGTGTAGATCCGCCGGCTGAACACGCCGGTCTCACCGCGGTGATAGCGCTCCCACAGCTCCACCGCCGCCGGGTGATCGATCATCCGGGCGATGTTGCCGGTGATCGTGTCGATCGCCCCGAGGCCGTCCGCCTGCGCCGCCCTGGGCGGGTCGGCCGCCTCGCTGGCGGATCCCGGCTCCTCCTGCGAGGCGCGGTTCAGGAGATCGGACAGCCAGCCGGCCCCGCCAGCCTTCGGCATGGCGGGCCGCGGCGCGGCGGGTTTCGCCGCGACGGGCTTGGCCGGCTCCGCTGGACCGGGGGCCGGACGCGGTGCCGGACGGCTGGGGATCGTGGGCGGCACCGCGGCGGCCGGAGCGGCCGGAGTCGCCGGCCGGGCGGCCTCCGCGGGCGGGGCAACCGCCCGGCGTGCCTCCACGAATGCGCCCGCGCCGGCCGCCGCCGCCTTCGGGGCGGCGACGTCCACGCTGCGGCCGGAGCGCGCCACCAGGGCCGACAGCTCGTTGAGGGCGCTGATCTGCTCGGCCACCACGCGGCGCATCTCGCCGGTCGCGTCCTGGGTCTCCTGCGGGATCGACGCCACCCCGCGCTGGAGGTCGCCGCGGATCTCCTCGAGGGTGCCGCGGATGTCGGCGGCCATGCCGCGCAGCGAGTCCACCGTCTCCTGGAACCGGCCCGTGGCATCGCCGAGCGCGCCCTTCAGCTCGCCCGAGGCCCCGGTCACGGCCGTGCGGACCGTGTCGGCGGCGCGGGCGCCCTCCTGGTCGGCGCCGGCGCGCAGCCGCTCGAAGGCCTCGTTCAGAGCTTCACCGGCCTTCCGGGCGCTCTCGCCGAGCGCGCCGCTGAGCGCCTGCGTACGCGCCTCGATCCCCCGCAGGGTCTCGTCCAGGCGCCCGCCGAGCCCGTCGCTCGCCGCCGACAGCGCGGCGGACCGCTCGTCGATGCGCCCGAGCAGGTCCTCGATCGCGCCGCGGCGCTCGGCGAGCGCGGCGGCCATCCGGCCCTCGGCGCCCTCCAGGGTCCCGGCCGCATCGGTCAGCACCGCGAGGTGCTGGCGCGTCGTGTCGGAGAGTGCCCGGCCGCGGGCATCGAGCGAGGTGGCGAGGCTCGCGGCCTGCCGCAGCGCGCCCGTCGCGGCGCCCTGCAGCGCCTCGACCTGCCCGGCGAGCTGGTCGGAGGCGCGGCCGGTCTCGCCCGCCACTTCGGCGATCGCCGCCTGGATCTGCTGGATGCGCGACGCGAGCCCCTCCTCGATCGCCGCGAGGTTGTCGCCGGTGCTGCCCAGCAGATCCTGCAGGCCGTGGCAGGCGCGCTCGACCCGCTCCAGCAGGACGCCGAGGTCGCCGCCGAGCTGGGTGTTGATCTGCGTGAGGGCGGCCACCGCCCGGGCGGCGCCCCGGTCGGCCGCCGCGCCGAGTTCCTCGGCGGTCCGCGCCGCCACGGCGGCGAGGTCCTGGGTGCTGCGGCGCAGCCCGTCGATGAGCGGGCCGACCCCGTTGCTCAGGACCTGCTCCAGGGCCTGCGAGCGCTCGCCGAGCGTCGTCACGAGGGCGGTGCCGGGTCCCTCCACCACCGCCCGGAGGGACGCCACCTGCCGGTCGAGCCCATCCACCACGGTGCCGCCGCTGGATTCGAGGCTGGCGACCAGGGCGGTGCCACGCTGGTCGATCGCGTCGTTCAGGCGGCGCGCCGTGTCGTCGAGCGAGCCGACAAGGTCGCGGCCGCGTCCGTCGATGAGCTGGGACAGTTCGCCCATGCGCTCCCCGAGGGTGCGGGCGAGGTCGGCGCCGGGCCCGTCGAGCGCCCCGGCGAGCGAGCGCGCCGTCTGGGCGAGGTCGCGGGCCAGCGTCGCGCTGCGCTGGTCGAGCACCGAGGCCAGTGCGGCGGCCCGCCGGTCGAAGCCGGTGGTGAGCACCTCGTTGCGCTCGTCGAGCGTGGTCTGAAGCACCGCCATGCGCTCGTCGAGCGCGCCCGTGAGCGCGGCGGTGCGGGCATCCACCAGCGCCGCATAGGCGTCGCTGCGGTCGTCGAAGGCGTCCGCCAGCGCTTCGCCGCGGGCCGCCACCAGGGCCGCGAAGGCCCGCATGCGCCCGTCGATCCGCGCCGTGAAGGCGGCGCTTCGCTCGTCCACCGCGCCCGACAGGGCCTCGCTGCGCTCCTGCATGAGCGTCGCGAGCGCTTGGCCGCGATCCTCCACCAGGGCCGCGAAGGCCTCCGCCCGCGCCTCGACCGTGCCGCCCAGCGCATCGATCTGCGCCTCCAGCCGCGTGGCGAGATCCTGGCCGCGGGCGTCGAGCGTGCGACCGAATTCCTCGATCCGGCCGTCGATGAGGCCGGTGACGGTGGCGTTGCGCTGGTCGACCACCTGCGCGAGTTCGGCGATCCGGGCCTGGAGCTGGGTGCCCAGCGCCCCGCCGCGGGTCTCGATCAGGCGCAGGAAGTCGGCGGCGCGGCCGTCGAACAGGTCGGCCAGCGCCTCGGTGCTGCGCGCGACGGCGTCCGAGAGCGCGGCGACGCGGTCCTGCATCTGCCGGGCGGCGGCATCGCCCTCGCCCATCACGTCGGCCAGCACCTGAGCGCGGCTGGCGAGCAGGGCGGCCAGGGACTCGCCGCGCGCGTCGAGCGCGCCCGAGAGGACCTGGGTGCGCTCGTCGAGGAGGTCGGCGAGTGCGGTGGTGCGCACGCTCATCTCGCGGGCGAGCGCCGTCTGGCGCGCATCGAGGAGGGCGGTGATCGCCCGCTCGTTCTGCTCCAGCACCTCCTTCAGCGTCGCGCCGCCGTCGAGGGCCTGCACGAGCGCCGCGCGATGATTTTCCACGAGGCCGCCGAAGGCCTGGGCACGCAGCTCGATCGCCGTGCCGAGGTCGTCGATCCGCTCCGCGAGGTGCTGCGCCAGCGCCTCGGTCCGATCGTCGACCGTGCGGGCGAAGGCGTCGGTGCGCCCGTCCACCAAGACGGCGAGGGCGTTCGCACGCTCCTCCACCATCTCGGCGAAGGCCGTGCCGCGCCGCTCCACCAGCAGGTCGAGGGCGGCGAGGCGCTTGTCGAACAGCGAGCCGAGCGCGCGGGTGCGCTCGTCCACCGCGCCGGTGAGGCCGCCGACCTGCGCCTCCAGCTCTTCCACGAGGCCGCGCCCGCGCTCGGCGAGCAGGCCCTGCAGGGCGCCGACGCGCTCGTCCAGCACCGTGCGCAGCACGGTCGACTGGCCGTCGAGGAGGCCGCGCATCTCGGCGGCGCGCTCGTCCAGCAGGGCGTGCATCGCCTGCACCCGGTCGTCGAAGCTGCCGCGCAGGGTCTGGGCCTGCCCGTCGAGGAGGGCGTGGATCGTCGCCGCCTGCTCGTCCACGAGGGCCGCGAGCGCCCTGAGCCGCTGCTCGAACACGCCGTCGACCGCGGCGGTGCGCTCGTCGAGGAGCGTCGTGAGGGCGGTGGTGCGCTCGGAGGCCCCGGCCGCGAGCCGGGCCGTGCCGGCATCGAGCACCCGGTCCGCCTCCGCGGTCGCCTCCTGCAGGCGCCCGACGATGGTCTCGCCCCGGCGCTCCAAGAGCTCGGCCAGGGACGTCCCGCCCCGGTCGAGCAGGCGCGCGAGATCGGTGACGCGCTGTCCCACGGTGACGAACATCGCCTGCCCGCGGGCATCGAGCTCGGCCGCCATCGCGGCGGTGCGCTCCTCGACGAGACGGCCGAGGGTGTCGGCCCGGCCCTCGAAGGCGGCGCGGATCGCCTCGGCGTGGCTGCCGAGGTCGCGGGTCGCCGCCTCGCCATGCGTCTCCACGAAGCTCACGAGCTCGCGGGTGCGGCCGGCCAGCTCCTCGTCGATGGCGCGGGTGCGCTCCTCGATCCGGACGAGCATCTCCCGGGCCTGGGACCCGAAGGTCTCCTCGATCAGGCGGCTGCGCTCCGCGAGCGCCTCCGCGACGCCCTCCAGGCGCACCAGCACGCGCTCGTCGAAGCGGGCGGCGCTCGCGTCGAGGTGGTCGGCGAGCTCGTCGGTGCGGCGGCCGAAGGTGCTGCCGATCTCGCCGGCCTTGGCGGTCAGCGCGTCGCTCATCGCCAGGCCCTGGGCGCCGAGCGCCCGGCCGAGCTCGTCGGCGCGGGCATCGAGGGCCTGCGTCACCTCGCGTCCGCCCTCGGCCATGGCCCGGGCGATCTCGCCCGCGCGCACGATCAGGGCCTCGTTGAGGGCGGTGGCGCGGGCGCCGAGGTTGCGGTCGATGCTCTCCACCAGGGTGCCGAAGCTCGCGGTGATCTCGGCGCTGCGCTTGGCGGAATGGTCCTCCAGGGCGCCGAGCTGGATCTCCACCGCCTCGCGGGCCTCGCGGGTGCGGTCCGCGATGGTCTCGGCCACCGCGCGGCCCTGGACCGTGATGACCCGGTCGATCTCCTCGAGCTGCGTCGTCACCGTGTCGGTGAGCGCGCCGGTGTCGCGGGAGATCCGCTCGGCCAGGATGTCGCCGCGGGCGATCGCGTCCTGCAGCGCGGCGAGACGGTTCGTCAGCACCGCGTCGATGGTTCGGCCGCTGGTCTCGGCGGCGCTGGTCAGGCCCTCGCTCGTCTGCATCAAGGCATCGTTGACCCGCGCGCCCTGGTGGGCCACCGCCAGGACGATGTCGCGGCCGACCGTGGCGAGGCGCGTGCGGGTGTCGTCGGCGTGCTGGTCGATCAGGCTGGTCAGCTCGCGGCCGTGCCCCTCGAAGGCGGTCGCGACCGTGGTCAGGCGAGTGGCGAGGTTCCCCTCGATGCCCTCCGCCGAGCGGGCCAGGATGGCGGATGCCTCCTCGGCCCGGGCCGCCAGGGTTTCGAGGGAGGCGCGCAGGGCCGCGTCCGCGTCGCCCGTGCGGGCACCGAGCCGCTCGCCGGCCTCCTCGGCCGCGTGGAGCAGCGCGGTGCTGGCCTCGACGCTGTGCCGGTCGATGCGGCCGGCCGCCGCCTCCGCGGCCTCGCCGATAGCCGCGGCCACCGCCTCGGCCCGGGCCGCCACGGCGTCGAGCGAGCGGCGCAGCGCCTCGTCGGCCGCGCCGGTCTGGTCCCCGATGCGGCCGGCGACTGCCTCGGCGGCCTGCGCGAAGGTGGAGGCGAGGCCCGCCAGACGCCCGTCGAGCGTGCCGGTCGCGGTGTCCGCCGAGCGCACGATGGCCGTCGAGGCCTCGTCGGCCCGCGCGGCGAGGGAGTCCAGCGCGAGGCGCAGCGTCTCGTCGGCCTCGCCCATGCGGGAGCCGATGCGGGAGCAGGCCTCCTCGGTCGCCGCCAGGAAGGCCGCCGCCGCCCCGGCGGTGCGCACGTCGAGGGCGCCCGTCGCGTCCTCGGCGACCTGCGCCACCGTGTTCGTCGCCGCCTCGATCCGGGCCGCGAAGCCCGTGAGCAGCGTGCGCAGCGCCTCGTCGGTGCCACCCACCCGCTCGCCGATCAGGCGGACGCTCTCGTCGGCCGCGCCCAGGAAGCGCAGGGCCGCCTCGTCGCTGCGGGCCTGGAGCGCCGCGCCGGCCTCCTCGGCGCTCTGCCGGAAGAGCTCGACGCTCTCGGCGGTGCGGGCGCCGACCGCGCCGGTGGCGGCCTCGGCCGCGCGGCGCAGCACGTCGGCCATCTCGGCGGCGCGCGCGCCGATCTCGCCGGTCGCGGCCTCGGCGGCCTGCCGGAAAAGATCGGCGGCCTCCGCCGAGCGGGTGCCGAGATCCGTCCCGGTCGCCTCCAGGGTCCGGCGGAAGATGTGCGCGGATTCGACCGTGCGGGTCCCGAGCGCGCCCGTCGCAGCGTCGGCGGCGGCGCGGATGGCCTCGACGGCCCGTGCGGCGCGCCCGTCGAGTTCGACCGCCGCCTCCTCCAGGGCGCGGCGGAACGCGGCGGCGGCGCTGTCGCCCGAGAGGGTCGCGGCCTGCGTCCCCTCGTCGGCCGCCTGGCGGAAGGCGGCCGCGGG
>NZ_JBKIBX010000011.1:120079-120352 GCF_046557895.1 Methylobacterium oryzisoli
CCGCGGCCGCGGCCGCGGCCGCGGCCAGGGCGGCGGCGGTGCCGGTGCCGGCGCTCTGCACCGCCTCCACCGACTCGGCCGTGCGCAGCCCGAGGGCGCCGGTGGCCTCCTCGCTCGCTGCACGGTACGCCTCGACGGCATCCGCGGTCCGGGCGCCGACTTGGCCGGACGCAGCTTCGGCCGCTTCGCGGAAGGCCTCGACCGCCTCCGCCGTGCGCGCGCCGACCTCGCCCGAGGCCGCCTCCGCGGCGCCGCGGAGCGCGCGGAAGAGCT
>NZ_JBKIBX010000011.1:120430-189194 GCF_046557895.1 Methylobacterium oryzisoli
CGCCTCCGCGGCGCCGCGGAGCGTCCGGACGATCTCGGCGGTGCGGGTGCCGACCTCACCGGACACCGCCTCCGTGGCCTCCCGCAGCGCCTCGACCGCCGCGGCGGTCCGCGTACCGACCTCGCCCGACGCGGCCTGAGCTGCCTCGCGGAACGCCTCGATCGCTCCAGCGGTGCTCGTCCCGACCTCGCCCGAGGCCGCTTGCGCCGCCCCGCGGAAGGCCTGGACCACCTCGGTGGACCGCGTCCCGACTTCCCCGGACACGGCCTCCGCCGCTCCCCGCAGCGCCGCGATCGCCTGCGCGGTGCTGGTGCCGACCTCGCCCGACGCCGCCTGGGCCGCTTCGCGGAAGGCCTCGACCGCCTCGGCGGTGCGGGTGCCGACCTCGCCCGAGGCGGCCTCCGCCGCCCGGCGGAAGCCCGCGACGGCCTCGGCCGCCCGCGTGTCGATCTCGGCCCCGACGCCCTCGGCAGCCTGCCGCAGCGCGGCCAGTACGGCCTGCATCCGCCCGTCGAGGGTGCCCTGCAGCGCCTCGGAGGCGGCCGTGAAGGCGGTGGCGGTCGCCGCGGTGCGCTCGGCCATCAGGCCGGTCACGCGCTCGCCCGTCTCGGCGAGGCTGCGCTCCAGCGCCCCGCCCCGCGCCGTCAGGGTCTCCTCGATGCGCCCGATCGTGCCTTCGAGCTGTTCGGTCAGGTCGGCGCCGCGCACGCCGATGACCTGGGCGGCCTCGACGACGAGGGCCGTGACCTCCTCGCGCAGGACCTGCGTGCGGGCCGAGAAGGCGCCGACGACGTCGTCGCCCGCGGCGGCGAGCGCCTGCCCGGTCTCCCGGGCGCGCTCGTCGAGCTGCGCGGCGACGCGCCGGCCCGCCTCGTCGATCTCCTCGCGCAGCACCGCGCCGCGGTCGGCGATATGGGCGCTGATCGCGCTGCCGGAGGCCGCGAAGCGCTGCGTGATGGCGTCGCCCGTCTCGGCGAAACGCTCCGTGAGGTCGCTGCCGCGCGCGAGAAGCCGCTCCTCCAGCGCCTGCGTCGAGCGCTCGAAGGTGTCGCGGACCTGGGCGCCCTCGCGGTTCAGCGCCTCGATCACGCCCGCTCCGGTCTGGCCGAGGATGCGGGCGACCTCGCCGGCATTGTTCGCCAGGGTGGTGGTGAGCAGGCCGCTCGTGTGGGCGATGGCCTGGGTCACGTCCTCGGTCCGGGCCTGCAGGGCGGTCTGGAGCGCGTCGCCCACCTCGCCCAGGCCGGATTTCAGGCTCTCGCTCGTCGCCGCGAGGCGCTGCACGAGGTCGTCGCCCTGCTGCGCCACGCTCTGGGCCACGCGCTCGCCGGTCTCGCCCAGGGCCGCCGTGACGGCGTCGCCCTGGCGCCCGAGGGCCGACGTGATCTCGTCGCCGCGGCTGCCGAGGGAGGCGGTGACGCGCTCGCCGGCGCCGGTGACGGCCGCCACGATGCGCTCGGAGGCGGTGTCGAGTTCCTGGGTCAGGGTCTGGTGCGAGCCCTGGATCGCGCCGCGCACCCGCTCGGCATTGGCGACGATGGATTCGCGCTGCGCGACCAGTTCCTCGACCAGGGCGCGGATGCGGATCTCGTTGTCCGAATAGGCCCGCTCCAGGGTCGAGATCTCGCCGCGCACCAGCGTTTCGAGTTCGCCCGCGCGGGCGAGGGCCCGCTCGACGCCGTCGCCGACCGCCGCCACCTCGCGCCGGACCGCCTGGGACATGGTCAGCACGGCGTCGGTCGAGAAAGCCTCGGGCTCGGCGAGCCGGATCGCCACGTCGCCCACCGCACGCGCGACGAGGCGCATCTCCTGGGCGCGCACCGCCAGCATGGCGGCGATGAAGAACAGCAGCACGGGCGCGAGCACCGCGGCGGCGCCCACCGCGCCCTGCAGGCCCGACAGCCCGGCGAGGAAGGCGCGGATGTCGCCGTTCGACTGGCTCCAGGCCAGCGCCGCGAAGCCCGCGAGCCAGACGGCGGCGGCCAGGAAGGCGAGCACGTAGGGCGTGCGGGAGGGCTTCACCCGCAGGCTCTGGCGCATGGCGCCGATGCTGCGCCGGTCGTCGTTGGCCACGAGGGAGCGGTCCGGCGGCAGCAGACCGCCCTCCCGGCGCGCCTCGCGCTCGAATTCCGGCATCACGCTGCCGTCGAAGACCGGCTCGTTGGGGCGGCGCGCCGGGCTGGCGAGGGGATCGGCATCCTCCACGTCGGGAAGGCGCGGCTCCACGCGGGCCGCATCCGCCCCGTTGGGCGTCTGGTCCAGGTTCAGCGCCTGCTCAATCGCCGACAGGGCCGCTTCCGTCGGATCCTTGAGCTTCTTGTCCGTCGCCATCGAACGCCTCGTTACGCCGTCAACGCCGGCGGGCGCCGCCGCGAGGGCAGGCGCCACGCCATCCCGGGACCCTCTCACCCGCCCCGGAATCCGGGGTGGGGCGGGAGGCTCCGCCGTTTACCACGCGGACCTTAGACGCAAGGAGTACCAGCCGGATACCCGATCGGCTCGAAGCCGGGCAAAAACCTTAACGGAATGGTTACCATGCTGCGGGACGGCCCGCCGGAGCCGGGCTATCTCTCGGCCCCGCAACGATTCCGGCCGGCCGCCGGATCGCGCCCGGCCCGGGCAGCGGGCTGTGGATGACGCCGCACAGGGAGGCGAACCGATGACGGACCCGGAGCCGCTCCTCGACCGCGACCATCTCGCCCGGCAGACCTTCGGCGACGCCGATCTCGCCGCCGAGGTGCTGGCGCTCTTTCGCGAGCAATGCGCCAGCCTGCTGCCGGCGCTGGCCGACGCGGAGCGCCCTCCGGCCGATCGGGCCGACCTCGCCCACACCCTCAAGGGCGCCGCGCTCGGCATCGGCGCGCGCCGGGTCGCGGCGGCGGCGGCGGCGCTGGAGGCGGCCCTGCGGGCGGACGAGGCCGGGCATTCCGCGCGCGGCCACCCCAGCTCGGCCGACGACCGTGTTGGCGACCTGACCGCCGCGGCCGAGGCGACGCTCGCTCTTCTCTGATCACTGGCCTCTCCGTGCGGCAAATGCGTGCAGGGCGGGGATGAACGAAGCCTGCAGGCACCCGTGCGGCTGCCGGGCGCCTCGGGCGGCGAATGGCGCGCTTGCTTTCCGCCCGCCCTCCCGCCAATCAGACACCGCCGCGGCGCCCCGATCGGGCCGCGAGGTGCGAAAGGCGGAGAGCCCGATGGTCCAGATCACCTACGTCGATGCCGCAGGCACGCCCCGCAGCGTTCAGGGCGAGGTCGGCTCGACCGTGATGGAGACCGCGATCCGCAACAACGTGCCGGGCATCGACGCCGAGTGCGGCGGCGCCTGCGCCTGCGCCACCTGCCACGTCTACGTCGACCCCGAATGGGAGGAGGCGGTGGGACCGGCCGAGCCGATGGAGCAGGACATGCTCGACTTCGCCTCTGACGTGCGCCCGAACTCCCGGCTCTCCTGCCAGATCCGCGTGAAGCCCGAACTCGACGGGCTCAAGGTGTCGACGCCGCGCCAGCAGGGGTGAGGCCCCGCCGCACAGAATTGCCGGCGCCTATCGCACCAGCGCCCGCATCGCCCCGTCGATCCCCTCCAGCGTCAGCGGGAACATCCGTCCGGACAGGATCTGCCGGATCATCGCGATCGACTGCGTGTAGGGCCAGTACGCCTCCGGCACCGGGTTGAGCCAGACCGCCTTCGGGAAATGATCGAGGATGCGGCCGAGCCAGATCTGGCCTGCCTCCTCGTTCCAGTGCTCCACCGAGCCGCCCGGCATCGCGATCTCGTAGGGAGACATCGAGGCGTCCCCGACGAAGACCACGCGGTAATCGGACGGATAGGTGCGGATCACGTCGAGGAGCGGGGTGCGCTCCGTGTGCCGGCGCCGGTTCTCGGTCCAGACCGACTCGTACGGGCAGTTGTGGAAGTAGTAGTGCTCGAAGTGCTTGAACTCCGAGCGCGCGGCCGAAAACAGCTCCTCGGCGAGCCCGACGTGCCAGTCCATCGAGCCGCCGATGTCGAGGAAGAGCAGCACCTTGACGGCGTTGCGCCGCTCCGGCCGCAGGCGCAGGTCGAGGTAGCCGGCCTTCGCGGTCTCCCGGATGGTGCCGTCGAGGTCGAGTTCCTCCGCCGCCCCGGTGCGGGCGAAGCGGCGCAGCCGCCGCAGGGCGAGGCGCATGTTGCGCGAGCCGAGTTCCTCGGCATCGTCGAGGTCCTTGAAGGTGCGCTGGTCCCAGACCTTCACGGCGCGGAAGTTGCGGTTGCCGTCCTGCCCGATGCGGATGCCCTCGGGATTGTAGCCGTAGGCGCCGAAGGGTGAGGTGCCGGCGGTGCCGATCCACTTGGAGCCGCCCTGGTGGCGGCCCTTCTGCTCGGCGAGGCGCTGCTTCAGGGTCTCGAACAGCTTGTCCCAGCCCAGCGCCTGCAGGTCCTTCCGCTCCTCCTCGGAAAGATACTTTTCGGCGAGCTTGCGCAGCCATTCCTCCGGGATCGCCTGGGGATCCACGGCCTCGCCGAGGGATTCCACGCCCTTGAAGACCTGTCCGAACACCCGGTCGAACTTGTCGAGGTTGCGCTCGTCCTTCACGAGCGCGGTGCGCGACAGGTAGTAGAAGTCTTCCACCCGCTGGTCGGCGAGGTCGCGGTCGAGGGCCTCCAGCAGCGTCAGGTACTCGCGCAGGGAGACCGGAACCTTGGCGGCGCGCAGTTCGGTGAAGAAGGTGAGCAGCATGCGCGATCAACGCGCCACGCCGCCCGCCAGGTCAAGCCCTGCGAAGTCAAGCCCTGCCTCAGGTCCCGCGCGCGGGCGGGCTGGCGGGCAGCGCGGACGGCGGGGCACGGCGCGCCTCGCGGGTGAGATTCCAGACGAGGCCGCCGACGATCAGGCCCGCGCCGATGAACAGCCAGGGATCGAGCGCCTCGCCGTAGACCTGCCAGCCCACCACGGCGATCAGCGGCAGGCGCAGGAAATCGAGGGGCACGACGAGGATCGCGTCGCCGCGCTTGTAGGCGTTGGTGAGGCACCAGTGCGACGAGAGCCCCGCGAGGCACACCACCGCCAGCGCGACTCCGTGATGACCCGCCAGGAAGGCGGCGCTGGGCGCGCCGGGCACCAGATGGGAGGCCGCGAGGTTCATCGGCAATTGCATCGCGTTCATCCAGAAGAGGATCGCGAGCGTCGGCTCGGTGCGGGTGAGCGCCTTGGTGGCGATGGCGACGAGAGCGAAGCAGAGCGCAGCGCCGAGCACCAGCAGGCTCGCGGGCTGGAGCGCCGCGAGGCCGGGGCGCAGGATCACCAGCACGCCGAGGAAGCCAAGCGCCACCGCGCCGGCCCGGCTCGGCGTCAGGCGCTCGCGCAGGATCAGCACGGCGAGCAGCGTCACCCAGGCCGGGGTGGTGAATTCGAGCGCGAAGACGATGCCGAGCGGCAGCAGCGTGACCCCGAGCGACCACGCGTAGTTGCCGAACCAGTGCACGCTGTTGCGCAGGAGGTGCAGCGGCCAGCGCCGCACCGGGATCAGCGCCCCGCCGGCCCCGCGCAGGAGCGCCACGCCGCCGACGATGACGACGCCCGCCCCCGCGCGGGCCGCCAGGATGTCGAACAGGCCGAGGGCGGGCGCGAGTTCGCGCACCGCCAGCGCGGTCGCCGAGAACGACAGGAGCGCGCCCGCCATCCAGAGGATCGCGGCGGCGATGTCCGAGGCGGGCTTCACGGAACTTTTTAGGGCCAGCGCACCGTGGGCGGCATGGAGGAGAGGATGGAATCGACATTGCCGCCGGTCTTCAGGCCGAAGATGGTGCCGCGGTCGTAGAGCAGGTTGAACTCGACGTAGCGCCCGCGGCGCACCTGCTGCTCGCGCCGGTCGGCCTCGGTCCAGGCCGTCGCGAGGTTGCGCCGCACGATCTCCGGATAGACCGACAGGAACGCCTCGCCGACCTCCCGGGTCAGCGCGAGGTCCGCCGCCGGGTCGCCGGTCCAGTGGTAGTCGTAGAAGATGCCGCCGATGCCGCGCGGCTCGCCGCGGTGCTTGAGGTGGAAGTACTCGTCGCACCACGCCTTGTAGCGGGCGTAATCCGCCCCCGGATGCCGCTCGCAGGCGGCCTGGAGCGCCGCGTGGAAGGCCACCGTGTCGGGATCCTCTTGCGTGCGGCGGCGGTCGAGGACGGGGGTGAGGTCGGCGCCCCCGCCGAACCACGCCTTCGTGGTGACCACGAAGCGCGTGTTCATGTGCACGGTCGGCACGTGCGGGTTCCAGGGATGGGCGATCAGCGAGATGCCGGTGGCGAAGAAGCGCGGATCCTCCGCGGCGCCCGGGATCTGCACGCGGAACTCGGGGGCGAACTCGCCGTGCACTGCCGAGACGTGCACGCCCGCCTTCTCGAACACGCGGCCCCGCAGCATCGCCATGACGCCGCCGCCGCCGGGCTGGCCGGAATGATCGGTGCGCTCCCAGGGCGTGCGCACGAAGCGGCCGGGCGCGTCGGTCTCCGGCGGAAAGGGCCCCGTCGCCTCGTCCTCCAGCGCTTCGAGCGCGGCGCAGATGCGGTCGCGCAGCGTGGCGAACCACGCGGTGGCGTCCTGCTTGAGTGCGTCGAGGTCGAGGGAGGCGTCGATGCTCATGGCACGTTCCATCCCACACCGGCGGACCTGGGCCAAGAGGCCCGCGGATGGAGCACCCGGATCGGAGGGCCGCGCAGGGCGGGGCGCCGTCAGCCCGGCGCGAAGCCGCCGGTCTGGCGCACCGCCTCGCCGAGGATCATGGCGGCGGCCACCGCGACGTTGAGCGAGCGCATCCCGGTCTTGAGCGGGATCACCACCCGCGCATCGGCGGCCGCGTGCACCGCCTCCGGCACGCCCGCGGATTCGCGCCCGACCATCAGGCAATCGCCGGGGGCGAAGCGGAAGCCGGTATAGGGCAGGGCGCCCGCCGTGGTGGCGAGCACGAGCCGGATCCCGGCCTCGGCCCGCCACGCCTCGAAGGCCGTCCACGAGCGGTGGCGGGTGATCGCCACGTGGTCGAGGTAGTCCAGCCCTGAGCGCCGCAGGTGCCGGTCCGAGACGTCGAACCCGGCCGGCTCGATGATCTCCACCGCCGCGCCGAGGCAGGCGGCGAGGCGCAGCATGGTGCCGGTGTTCTGCGGGATGTCGGGCTGGTAGAGGGCGAGGTGCAGCATGGAGGGGCTCGGGCGGGACCGCGATCGGCTCGGCAGCAATGCCGCCACTTTGGGTGAAAGCGAAGCCGGAAGGATTGTGTCCACCCCCGAGCACGAATCTCGCGATGTCCGGTGGCCTCCCACGCCTGCTTGGTCGCGCGAGGCATCAAGGTGCCCGCTGTGGCAAGGGTCACCTTGGCAGGCTATATCCATTTTGATATAGTGCCTCGGATGAAGCCGGTCATTTTCCTCGGGAAAGCGCGTCACGATCTGCGTGAGTTCCCGGATGGAGCCCGTCGCCAAGCCGGTCTCCAGATCGAACGGCTTCAGCGTGGCCTCGATCCGAATGATTGGAAGCCGATGAAGACGATCGGCGCCGGCGTTCGCAAGATCCGGATACGGGAAGCGTCCGGAGCCTATCGGGTCATCTACGTCGCCGCGCTGCCCGCGGCCGTCTACGTCCTGCACGCCTTCCAGAAGAAGACGCAGGCGACATCGCAACGTGACCTCGACCTTGCTTCTCAGAGGTTCAAGGCACTCATGCGTGGAGGATCGGAATGACGGAAGACAGGTACGACAGCATCTGGGACGTGATCGAGGCGACGCCGGCCGAAGCCGCGAACATGCAGGCACGGTCCGAGATCATGATCGCGGTGCAGACAGCGGTGGAGGGCTGGAACCTGACGCAGGCCGAAGCCGCACGGAAGCTGGGCGTGACGCAGCCCCGTCTCAACGACCTGCTGCGCGGACGCATCAACAAGTTCAGTCTCGACGCGCTCCTGAATCTCGCGACCGCCGCCGATCTCTCGGTCGCCTGGACGATCACGCCGCGCGCCGCCTGACCTGCCCCGGCGATCAAGGATGGGGGACGTGCGGCATCGCCCCCCGGTTGGCAGGGCGCCGCCGCACGATACCTAACCGAGTCCGATCCCCCACGGATGGCTTCGCATGTTCCTCGCCTGGCTCGAGCGCCGCATCGACCCGTTCGCGCCCTTCGACGAGGGGCGCCAGCCGCCCGGCACGGTCACGGGCTTCGCCGGCTACTACCTGCGCCCGGTGCGCACCGCGCTCGCCATCCTGTTCGTCGTCGGGCTGGTGGCCGGCATCGTGGAGGCCTCGCTCTACCTGCTGATGGGCTGGTTCATCGATCTCCTGGCGAAGTCCGAGCCGCACACCGTGTGGGCGAACCACGGCACCGGTCTCACGCTGGCCGCCCTGCTGATCCTGGTAGTGCGGCCCTGCCTGTCGTGGCTGCACGAGGCGCTCTCCAACCAGCTCGTGGTGCCGCAGACCACGAACATGATCCGCTGGCGCACGCACCTCTACACGCTCGGCCACTCGCTCTCCTACTTCCAGGCCGACTTCGCCGGGCGGCTCGCCAACCGGGTGACGCAGGTCGGCCCGGCGGTGCGCGAACTGGCGGTGGTGTTCATCGACACGCTGCTCTACGTGGCGATCTTCGCGGTCACGGCGGTCGGGCTCTTCTCCTCGATCAGCCCCTGGCTGGTGCTGCCGGTGGCGCTCTGGATCGTGGCCTACGGCAGCCTCACCGCCTACTTCGTGCCCCGCGCCCGCGCCCGCTCGTTGAAGGTGGCGGACACCCGCTCGACCCTGATCGGGCGCATCGTCGACAGCTACACCAACATCCTCACCGTCAAGCTCTTCGCCCGCGACCAGGAGGAGCGCTCGGCGGTGCGCGAGGCGACCACCGCCCACACGGACGCCTACCTGCACTCGTTCCGGCTGATCACGGCGACCACCGGAGCGCTGTCGCTCCTCAACAGCGTGCTCATCGTCGCGACGGCCGGCGCGGTGCTGGCGCTGTGGTCGCGCGGGCAGATGACCACGGGCGAGGGGGCCGCGGGCCTCGCCCTGGTGCTGCGCCTCATCGCCATGTCGGGCTGGGTGATGCAGACCGTGCGCGGCCTGTTCGAAAACATCGGGGTGATCCAGGAGAGCATGCAGACCATCGCCCGGCCGCACGGCATCGTCGACCGGCCGGACGCCCGGGAACTGGCGGTCCCCCGCGGGCGCATCGCCTTCGAAAACGTGACCTTCCATTACGGCCGCGAGGACCGCGGCGTGATCGAGGGCCTTTCTCTGACGATCGCCCCGGGCGAGAAGGTGGGCCTCGTCGGCACGAGCGGCGCGGGCAAGACCACCGTGACCTCGCTGCTCCTGCGCCTGCACGACCTCGAAGGCGGGCGCATCCTGATCGACGGCCAGGACATCGCGGGCGTGACGCAGGATTCCCTGCGCCGCCGGATCGCCGTGGTGACGCAGGACACCTCGCTCCTCCACCGCTCGATCCGCGACAACATCGCGTATGGCCGCCCGGAGGCGAGTGAGGCCGAGATCGAGACGGCGGCGAAGCTCGCCCACGCGCACGACTTCATCCTCGGCCTCGAAGACCACAAGGGCCGCACCGGCTACGCCGCCCAGGTGGGCGAGCGCGGGGTCAAGCTCTCGGGCGGGCAGCGCCAGCGCATCGCCATCGCGCGGGTGATCCTGAAGGACGCGCCGATCCTGATCCTCGACGAGGCGACCTCGGCGCTGGATTCGGAGGTGGAGGCGGCGATCCAGGGCTCCCTCGACACCCTGATGCAGGGCAAGACGGTGCTGGCCATCGCCCACCGCCTCTCGACCATCGCGGCGCTCGACCGGCTGATCGTGCTCGACCGCGGCCGCATCGTGGAGGAGGGCCGCCACGCGGAGCTGATCCGCCGCGGCGGCCTCTACGCCCGTCTGTGGGCGCGCCAGTCGGGCGGGTTCCTGGGTGCGGACGACACGGGCTTCGACGAGGCGGCGGAGTAGGTGGCGGCCTCAGCGGTGCGCCGCTGACGGCACAATGCGAAGCGCGGGGAACCCTTCTCCCGTGCGGGAGGAGGGCAGGGATGAGGGTCCCGGAAGGGAGCCGCAAAAAAACGAACAGGGTGGTGAGGCGAGCGGAACCAGTCAGCTTCGGCAATCAGCCTCAGTGCAGGTAGCGGCAACGTTCCGCCTTCCTGCGGCACTCTCCCGGGACCCTCACCCCTACCCCTCCCGCTCGGGAGAGGGGATCCCGCGCTTCATGCGAGGAGGTAATCCCCGCTTCCGCCCTACTGCGCGTTGCGGAAGGGCTCGAACTTGGTCAGGCCGCGCAGGAGCTGGCCGAGGAAGGCCTGCTCGCCGCCGCTGGTCGGCGTCGTGCGCGAGATGAAGTCGAACACCCGGCCGTCCTGCTGGCCGTAGAGCGCGACGCGCTCCACCTTGAAGCCCTGGTTGAAATAGACGGCGAGCACCCGCTGGTCCTGCATGCTCTCGCCCAAGAACATCACGGTGCGGCGGGTGTTCTGGCTGATGTAGTACCAAGACTTGTTGCCGACGGTGGAGACGGTGGTCGGGCTGCCGAGGAGCTGGAGCACCTGCTCGGCGCTCGATCCGGGCTTCACCTGGGCCACCGCGGCCTCGTCGATGACGTAGCCGCGGCGGAATTCCTCGCCGATCACGCAACCGGCCACCGACAGGCCGAGGAGACCCGCCGCGGCGAGGCGGAGAAGCGACGGGGAGAAGCGACGCGGCATCGCGACCTCTGGAACACGCAAGCGGACGCCGGCCTTGCGCCGGGACGGACCGCTGCCGTACCCCGGGGTTGTGGCGTTGGCAAGGCACGGCCAAGGTTCGGCCACAGGCGTTGCGGCGGCGGCTGCGGCGCGGGTTTCGGCAGGCCGCCCAAGGGTTTGGGCGACGGAGGCGTGATGATTCGCAACCTCTTCCGGCGCGATGACGGGCGACGCCGCGTCATCGAGGCGTTGCATGTGCGCATCAATGCGGCGGCCCGCCAGCCCGGGCTCTACCTCGATCTCGGGGTGCCGGACAGCGTGGAGGGGCGCTTCGAGACCCTGTGCCTGCACGTGATCCTGATGCTGCGGCGCCTGCGGCAGCTGCCGGCCCCGGCCGAGGAGGTGGCGCAGGATCTGGTCGATTCGGTCTTCGCGCAGCTCGACTCGTCCCTGCGGGAACTCGGGGTCGGCGATCTCGGGGTCGCCAAGCGCATGAAGAAGCTCGCGCAGGCCTTCTACGGGCGGGCGGGCGCCTACGACGCGGCGCTCGACGCGGGCGACCGCCCGGCGCTCGCGGGCGCGCTCGCCCGCAACGTGCTCGGGCGCGACGATCCGGACGCGGGCGCCCCGCTCGCCGCCTACGTGGCCGCCGCCGCCGAGGCCCTGGGCCGGCAGGATCTCGATGCCCTGCTGGGCGCAGGCCCGGTGCTGCCCGACCCTGCCGCCTTCGCCAGCACACAGCCAAGCGGGAACCCGGGGCGTCCGCCTGCGTGAATCGTGCAGCCCCGGCGGACCGGCTCGGGGCCGGTCCGCTCCTTTCGGATCGCCGCCGCCGGCCCGGTGACCGCGTCGCCAGATACCCAGACGAGGAGTTCTCCATGACACCCGATACCGTCGGCCCGCTGTCCCGCCCGGTCGCGGTCGAGCGCGCGCTCAAGGCGGGACAGGAGGTCGTGGTCGAGGCGAGCCCCGAGGAGCGCGAGGCGCTCGCCCGCGATTTCGGCCTGCCCGCCATCCACAGCCTCGTCGGCCGCTACCGCTTCTCGGGCTCGCTGCACCGCCTGCAGGTGACCGGCACCGTCGAGGCGGCCATCGCGCAGACCTGCGTGGTCACGCTCGAACCGTTCGATTCGACGGTGCGCGAGGAGGTGGACGTCGACTTCTCCGCCCCCGACGCCTTCGCGGGCACGCCGGCCGAGGACGCCGAGATTCCCGATCCGATCGTCAACGGCCGGGTGGACCTCGGCAGCCTCACGGCGGAGTTCCTGGCCCTCGGGCTCGATCCCTATCCGCGCAAGCCCGGCGTCGCCTTCGAGCCTCCGCCCGGCGACGAGCCCGAGAACCCGTTCGCGGGACTCAAGAACCTCAAGGACGAGGCCTGACCCGGGTCAGCCCTCCACCACCAGCTCCACCCGGTCGGCCACGAACAGGCCGCGCGTCGCCTGGATGCGGATTCCGTCCGCATCCACGTTCACGCTGGCGAGGCTGATGAGCACCCGGCCCGGCGCGAGGTCGAGGCGGGCCGCCTCCTCGGCGGAGGCCAGGCGGGCGCCGATGCGGGTCGAGAGGCGGGTGTAGTCCGCCACGCCGAATTCCGCGTAGGCCCGGGTGATCGAGCCCAACGCCGCGTAGGCGCGGTCGAAGCCGGCGAAGCGCGGCAGCGGCAGGCAGGTGCGGGCCGTCGAGATCGGCGTGCCGTCGGCGCGGTGCACGGTCAGCAGGTCGAGCACGGCCGCACCCGGCGGCAGGCCGAGATCCGCCGCGACCTCGGCCTCCGCCGGACCCTCGGCGGCCGCGATCAGGTCGCCCCAGGCCTCCCGCCCGGCCCGCGAGACGATCTCCGAGAAGCGGGTGCGCGGGCCGATCGGGTAGGCGAGGCGGGGCGCCTCCACGAAGGTGCCGCGGCCCTGCGTGGCCCGCACCAGGCCGCGCTCGGCCAGCACCGCCAGCGCCCGGCGCACCGTGTGGCGGTTCACGCCGAAGCGGGCCGCCAGCGCCGCCTCGGTCGGAAGCTGCGCGCCCGGCGCGAGCTGGCCCGCGCGGATCTCCCCCTCCAGCCCGTCCGCGATCTGCCGCCACGCGGCCAGCCCCTCGCCCCGGCTGAGCGCCGTCACCCGGTTGTCGCCGCCCTCGTCCATACCGTCATCCAAACTTCATTTGCCCCCGCGTACCCACTTGTCTATACCACTAGACAAATCAGGAGCGCCGGACGCCGATGCCGCCTGCCACCTCAACACGCTCTTCGCCGGGAATGCCAGAGACCGAGGCGCGTCGCGCCGTGATGGCCCGCTGCGCGCTCGCCACGCGCGAGGAGCTGCGGGCCGCCCTCGACCGGCTCGGCCCGATGGGACGCGCGGAGGATCTGCGCCCGGCCGAGACCGGCCTCGTAATGGCGCGGGGCCGCATCGGCGGCGACGGCCGCGCCTTCAACCTCGGCGAGATGACGGTGACGCGGGCCGCCGTGCGGCTTTCCGGCGGGGAGACCGGCTTCGCCTACCATCTCGGCCGCGACCGCGAGAAGGCACGGCTCGCCGCGATCCTCGACGCGGCATGGCAGCGGCCGGAGCAGCGGGAGGCCGTGGAAGCGGCGCTGGCACCGGCGGCCGGCCGACAGGCGGCGGAGGACGAGGCGGCGCGGCGGCGCATCGCGGCGACGCGGGTCAATTTCTTCACCATGGTGCGGGGAGAGGACTGATGGCGCTCGCCCCCGGGCTCAGGGATCCGGTGCACGACGCCCAGGGCGTCTTCCGCGCCGTGATGGACGCGTTGGCCCGCCCCGGCCGGGTGCAGGCGCTCGCCGTCGCCCTCGCGCCGCCCGCGCCGCTCACCCCCGAACTCGCCGCCGTGGCGCTGACCCTCGCGGACGCGGACGCGCCGCTCTGGCTCGATGCGCCGCTCGCCGCCCGGCCCGAGGTCGCGGCGTTCCTGCGCTTCCACACCGGGGCACCCGTAGTGGCCGATCCCGTCGAGGCCGCCTTCGCGCTCGTCGCCGACCCGGCGCGCTGCCCGGATTTTTCGGATTTCGCTCAGGGCACGCCCGCCTATCCCGACCGCTCCGCCACCCTGGTGCTCGGGCTCGACCGGCTGTCGGAGGAGAGCGGGCTGGTGCTGGAGGGGCCGGGCCTGCGCGGCCGGGCCCGCCTGTCCGCCGCGCCGCTGCCGCCGGACTTCGCCGCGCGGCTTTCCGCGAACCACGCCCGCTTCCCCCTCGGGATCGATCTCCTGCTCGCCGCGCCGGGCCGCCTTGCCGGCCTGCCGCGCTCCACCCGCGCCACGGAGGGCTGAAGCGATGTACGTGGCCGTGAAGGGCGGCGAGGCCGCCATCGCCAACGCCCACCGGCTGCTCGCCGAGGCGCGCCGGGGCGACCCCGGGGTGCCGGACCTCGCGGTGGAGCAGATCGCCGGGCAGATGAGCCTCCTCGTCGACCGGGTGATGACGGAGGGCTCGCTCTACGATCCCGGCCTCGCGGCGCTCGCCCTCAAGCAGGCGCGCGGCGACCTGATCGAGGCGGTCTTCCTCGTGCGGGCCTACCGCACCACGCTGCCGCGCTTCGGCGCGGGCGAGCCGGTCGAGACCGGCGCCATGCGGCTCGCGCGCCGCGTCTCGGCGACCTTCAAGGATCTGCCGGGCGGCCAGGTGCTCGGCCCGACCTTCGACTACACCCACCGCCTCCTGGATTTCGCGCTCGCCGCCGGGGGCGAGGTGCCGGCGGCGGCCGAGGCCGAGCCGGAGCCCGGTCCTGCGCCGCGGGTCACGGACCTGCTCGCGGGCGACGGGCTGATCGAGCCCTCGCCGCCCGACGAGGGGGCGCCGGTGGGCGACCTCACCCGCGAGCCGGTGGATTATCCGGCAGACCGGGCGGTGCGGCTGCAAGCGCTCGCGCGCGGCGACGAGGGCTTCGTGCTCGCGCTCGGCTACGCGACCCAGCGCGGCTACGGCCGCACCCACCCGTTCGTCGGCGAGGTGCGGGTGGGCGAGGTCGAGGTGGAGTTCACGCCCGAGGAACTCGGCTTCCCGGTCCCGCTCGGGCGGGTCGCGCTCACCGAGTGCCAGATGGTCAACCAGTTCAAGGGCAACGCCACCGCGCCGCCCCAGTTCACCCGCGGCTACGGCCTCGCCTTCGGCCAGTGCGAGCGCAAGGCGATGGCGATGGCGCTGGTGGACCGCGCGCTCCGGGCGGAGGAACTTGGCGAGCCCGTCGCCTCGCCGGCCCAGGACCAGGAATTCGTGCTGGCCCATTGCGACGCGCTCCAGGCGACCGGCTTCGTCGAGCACCTGAAGCTGCCCCACTATGTCGACTTCCAGGCCGAGCTGGAGCTCGTGCGACGGATGCGGGCGGAGCATGGGAGGCAGGGGCAGCCGGAGCCGCAGCAGGCCGGGGAGACCGTGGAATGACCGACCAAGATCTGCGCAGCGGCGCCCCGCGCATGAGGGATGAGCGCGGGCAGCACGGGAACCCCTCTCCCGTGCGGGAGAGGGGCAGGGGTGAGGGTCCCGGGAGGGTGCAGCAAGCGGATGCGACGCTGCCGCTACCAGCACCACCGGTTGGACTGAGTTCTGAAACGCTCAGCTCCCCGCACGACGGTCTCAGCTTCACTGCGGCCCCACCTGGACCCTCACCCCTGCCCCTCTCCCGCACGGGAGAGGGGTTCCCCGCGCTGCCCGCGCGCGATGCGGGAGAGGAGGGGTTCCCCGCCGATCCCGCGTTCTCTCCAGCCACCGGCGGCGCCCACGCCGGCTACAACTTCGCCTACCTGGACGAGGGCACCAAGCGGATGATCCGCCGGGCGATCCTCAAGGCGATCGCGGTGCCGGGCTACCAAGTGCCCTTCGCCTCGCGCGAGATGCCGATGCCCTACGGCTGGGGCACCGGCGGCGTGCAGGTGACGGCGGCGATCCTGGGGCGGAGCGACGTGCTCAAGGTCATCGACCAGGGCTCGGACGACACCACCAACGCCGTCTCGATCCGGGCCTTCTTCGCGAAGACGGCAGGTGTCGCCGGCACGACCCGCACCGCCGAGGCGACGGTCATCCAGACCCGTCACCGCATCCCCGAGCGTCCGCTCACCGAGGGCCAGACCCTCGTCTACCAAGTGCCGATCCCCGAGCCCCTGCGCTTCCTCGAACCGCGCGAGACCGAGACGCGCCAGCTCCACGCGCTCGCCGAGTACGGGCTGATGCACGTGAAGCTCTACGAGGACATCGCCCGGCACGGGCACATCGCCACCACCTACGCCTACCCGGTCGAGGTCGCGGGCCGCTACGTCATGGACCCGTCTCCGACGCCGAAATTCGACAACCCGAAGATGGACGAGTGCCCGGCCCTGCAGCTGTTCGGGGCGGGGCGCGAGCGGCGCATCTACGCGGTGCCGCCCTACACCCGGGTGCGCAGCCTCGATTTCGAGGACCATCCCTTTCGGGTGCAGCACTTCACCGAGCCCTGCGCGCTCTGCGCGGCGCGGGGCGTCTACCTCGACGAGGTGCTGCTCGACGATGCCGGGCGCCGGATGTTCGTCTGCTCGGACACCGACCATTGCGAGGAGCGCCGCGAGGCCGGCCATCGGGGGGAGGGGGCATGAGCGGACCGTTGCTGAACGTGCGCGGCCTGACCAAGCGCTACGGACACAGGCTCGGCTGCGCCGACGTCTCGTTCGACCTCGATGCCGGCGAGGTGCTGGCGATCGTGGGCGAATCCGGCTCCGGCAAGTCGACGCTGCTGTCGCTGATCGCCCGCGACCTCGCGCCCGATGCGGGCACGGTGCGGTACCGGCTGCGCAACGGCCGGCTCGCCGACCTCGCCGCCCTGTCCGAGGCCGAGCGGCGCCACCTGATGCGCACCGACTGGGGCTTCATCCGCCAGGATGCCGCGCAGGGCCTGCGCATGGCGGTCTCGGCCGGCGGCAATGTCGGCGAACGCCTGATGGGGGTGGGCGCGCGCCATTACGGTCGGATCCGCTCCACCGCCGCCGAGTGGCTGGCCAAGGTCGAGATCGCCGATGACCGCATCGACGATCCCCCGACCGCCTTCTCGGGCGGCATGCGCCAGCGTCTGCAGATCGCCCGCAACCTCGTGACCGGCCCGCGCCTCGTGCTGATGGACGAGCCGACCTCCGGCCTCGACGTCTCGGTGCAGGCGCGCCTGCTCGACCTGATCCGGCGGCTCGTGGCCGAACTCGGCCTCGCGGTCGTCATCGTCACGCACGACCTCGCGGTGGCGCGCCTCCTCTCCCACCGCATGATCGTGATGCGCGGCGGCCGGGTGATCGAGGCCGGTCTCACCGATCAGGTGCTCGACGATCCGGCCGAGCCCTACACCCAGCTCCTCGTCGCCTCGGTGCTCGCCGCATGACCCCGCTCATCGCCTTCGAGGACGTCGCCAAGCGCTTCACGCTGCACCTGCGCGGCGGGCTGGTGCTGCCGGTGGTCGAGTCCGTCAGCCTCGCGGTGCATCCGGGCGAGTGCGTGGTGCTGGGCGGTCCTTCGGGCGCGGGCAAGTCCTCGCTCCTGCGGATGGCCTGCGGCAATTACCGCTGCGACCGCGGCGCCATCCGGGTCCGCGACGGCGCGCGGGTGGTCGACGTGGCGGCAGCGGCCCCGCGCGAGATCCTCGACCTGCGCCGCCGGGTGATCGCCTCGGTGTCGCAGTTCCTGCGGGTGATCCCGCGGGTGGGCGCCCGCGCGGTGGTGGAGGCGGCCGGCCGCGAGGGAGGCCTCGCGCCGGAGGAGGCCGCGCGCCGCGCCGCCGACCTGCTGGCCCGCCTCAACCTGCCCGAGCGCCTGTGGGACCTGCCGCCCGCGACGTTTTCGGGGGGCGAGCAGCAGCGGGTGAACATCGCCCGCGGCCTCGTCGCCGACAAGCCGCTCCTCCTCCTCGACGAGCCGACCGCCTCCCTCGACGCGCAGAACCGCGCCGTCGTGATCGACCTGATCCGCGAGCGGCAGGCCGCGGGGGCAGGCATCCTCGGCATCTTCCACGACGCGGACGTGCGCGAGGCGGTGGCCAGCCGCGTCGTCGACGTCACCCGCTTCCGCACGCCGGCGGCGGCCTGAGGGATCCCCCGATGACCGAGATCTTCGAGAACGCCACGCTCGTTCTGCCCGACCGGGTACAGCACGGCTGGCTCGCGGTGGAGGACGGGCGCATCGCCGCGATCGGGGAGGGGCGGGCGCCGGAACGCGGCCTCGACCTCGCGGGCGACCACCTGATCCCGGGCCTGATCGAACTCCACACCGACCACCTGGAGAGCCACTACGCCCCGCGGCCGGGGGTGCGCTGGCACCCGCTCGGCGCCGTGCTCGCCTACGACGCCCAGATCGCGGCGTCGGGCATCACCACGGTGTTCGACAGCCTGCGGGCGGGCAGCGACCCGGACGGCAGCGGGCTCGGCCCCGAACTGATGCAGCTCGCGGGCGCGGTGGCGGCGGCCCGGGAGGCGGGCCTCTTCCGGGCCGAGCACCTCACGCATCTGCGCTGCGAACTCCCCTCCCTCGACGTGGTCGACACCGTGCGGGCCTTCGCGGAGCGCTATTCGATCGGCCTGATCTCGCTCATGGATCACACGCCGGGCCAGCGGCAGTTCCGCGACATCGCCAAGTACTACCAGTACGCCACGCGGGGCGGGCGCTCGCTGGAGGCGATCCAGGCCGGCACCGAGCGCAAGATCCGCGAGGGCCGGGCGCTCGAAGCCGCGAACCGTCCGGCGCTGGTGGCCTTCGCGCAGAACCGGGGCATCGCGCTGGCGAGCCACGACGACACCACCCCCGATGACGTCGCGATGGCGCGCCGCGAGGGCGTGGCGCTGGCCGAGTTCCCGACCACCCACGCGGCGGCCTCCTGCGCGAAGGAGGCCGGCATCACCGTGATGATGGGGGCGCCGAACCTGATCCGCGGCGGCTCGCATTCCGGCAACGTCGCGGCGGCGGCGCTCGCGCAGGAAGGGCTCCTCGACATCCTCTCCTCCGACTACGTGCCCGCGAGCCTGCTCATGGGCGCCTTCGCGCTGCCGCGGCTCGCCCCCGGCATCGCCCTGCCCGCGGCGATGGCGACCGTGACGCGCAACCCCGCCCGGGCGACGGGGCTCACCGACCGCGGGGCGCTGGAGCCGGGCCTGCGGGCCGACCTCGTGCGGGTGCGCGTGGCGCAGGACGTGCCGGTGGTGCGCCAGGTCTGGCGCGGCGGCGAGCGGGTGGCGTGATGCCGGGCGGCTTCGTGCTGGTGGTGGGACCGAGCGGGGCCGGCAAGGACACGCTGATCCGGCTCGCCCGCGCGGCGCTGGCGGATGAGCCCCGCTACGTCTTTCCCGCCCGCCTCGTCACGCGCCCGCCCTCGGCCCACGAGGAGAACGAGGAACTGTGCGAGGCCGCCTTCGCGCAGGGCGAGGCGACGGGGGGCTTCGCCCTGTCCTGGCGCGCCCACGGCCTCGGCTACGCGCTCTCGGCGGAGACCCTGGCGCTGGCGCGGGCCGGCCGCGTGGTGGTGGCGAACGTCTCGCGCTGGGTGGTGGCGGAGAAGCGCGCGCGCCTGCCCGCCGTCACGGTCGTCGCCGTGACGGCTCCGCCCGAATTGCCCTCTCGCCGCCTCGTCGCCCGCGGGCGACGAGGCGGCGAGAGGGCAATTCGGGCGGAGCCGTCACGGCGACGACCGTGACGGCGGGCAGGCGCGCGCGCGCCTGCCCGCCGTCACGGTCGTCGCCGTGACGGCGCCGCCCGAATTGCTCTCGCGCCGCCTCGCCGCCCGCGGGCGACCGGAGGACGGCGACCTCGCGGCGCGGCTCGCCCGCGAGGCGCCGATGCAGGCCGACCTCACCATCCTCAACGACGGCGCGCCCGAGGCGGCGGCCGCAACCCTCGTCGCACACCTGCGCGGACGCTGATCCCGGAACCGATCCCCTTGCGGAGGTATTTCGCCCCAGCCATCATCCGCGGCTCGCCGCGGGATGCGGCTGGGTCGGCGATCGATCGATCGCCCGAGGGAGATGGACGGAACCGGATGACGACGCCGCGCGAGACCGAACTGAAGCTCGAATTCGAAGCCTCGGACCTCGCCACGTTGAGCGGACACCCGCTGCTCGACCCGCGCGAGGCCCCCGAGGAGGCGCGGCTCACCTCCGTCTACTTCGACACCGAGGACCGGCGCCTGCGCGCGGCCGGCTACACGCTGCGGGTGCGCAGCGACGGCGCGCGCCACGTCCAGACCGTGAAGGCCGCCCTGCCGGGCGCCGGCCTGTTCGACCGGCCCGAATGGGAATGGGCGGTGGCCGGGGCCGAGCCGGACCTGCGCCCCCTCGCGGAAACCCCGCTCGGCGACCTGCTCGGCCGCAAGGCGGTGCTGCGGCCGCTGTTCTCGGCCGCAGTGGAGCGCTCGGTGCGGGCGGTGGCGCATGGCGGCGCGCGGATCGAGGTGGCCCTGGACCGCGGCAGGATCACCGCCCTCGACGGGGCAGCCGACCGCGCCGCGCCGCTCAACGAACTCGAACTGGAACTCAAGGACGGCTCGTCCGCCGACCTGTTCGGGCTCGCCCGCGAACTCGGCGCCAGCGTGCCGCTGCGGCTCGGCGTGCTCAGCAAGGCCGAGCGCGGCTACCGGCTGATCAACGACGGGCTCGGCCGCTTCAGCAAGGCGGAGGCGGTGCCCCTCGACCCGGCGATGAGCGCCGGCGAGGCGTTCCAGGCCATCGCTCAGGCCTGCCTGCGCCACCTGCGGCTGAACGAGGAGGCGTTGCGCGATCACCGCCACGCGGAGGCGCTGCACCAGCTGCGCGTGGCGCTGCGGCGGCTGCGCTCGGCTTTTTCGCTGTTCGGCGACATCGTGGACGACGCCCGGATGCCGACCCTCAAGGCCGAGCTGAAGCGCCTGAGCGAGCCGTTCGGACAGGCCCGCAACCTCGACGTCTTCCTGGCGACCACCCTGCCGGCCGAGCGCGAGCGGCGGCCCGACGAGGCCGGGCTCCTCACGCTGGAGCGGCACCTCGAGGAGGAGCGCAACGCCGCCTACGCGGCCGTGATGGCGACTCTCGACGGCACGGAGTGGCGCGGCGTCCTCCTCGATCTCGTCGCCTGGCTCGATGCCGGACCGTGGCTGGCCGCGGACGCCCCGCAGGCGGCGCGGCGCGACGCCCCTGCCCGCGCCTTCGCCACCGAGGTGCTGGAGCGCCGCCGCCGCCAGGTGAAGAAGCGCGGGCGCGGCCTCGACCACCTCGATCCGCATGCCCGGCACGAGGTGCGCATCGCCGCCAAGAAGCTGCGCTACGGCGCCGAGTTCTTCGCCGGCCTCTACGCCAAGCCGAAGGCCGCCAAGCGGCACAAGGCCTTCGTGCGCGCCCTCGCCGACCTGCAGGACGCGCTGGGCGACCTCAACGACATCGCCACCGCCCATACGCTCACCGCCGACCTCGTGCGCGGGGCGCCGGGCGCCGCGGTCTTCGCCGCGGGCCTGACGGCGGCCGACACGGAGCAGCGCACGCAGAAGCTTCTGGCCGACGCCGCCGCGGCGCACACCGCGCTGATCGACGTGCGGCCGTTCTGGCGCTGACGACGCTCAGCTGCGCGGCACTAGCGCGTAGAGGGTGATGGCGGCGGCGTTCGAGACGTTGAGGCTCTTGATCGCGCCCGGAAAATCGAGCCGGGCGACCACGTCGCAGCACTCGCGCGTGCGCTGGCGCAGGCCCTTGCCCTCGGCCCCGAGCACGATGACGAGCGGCGTGCGCGGCGTGATCCCGGCGAGCGGCGTGTCGGCCTCCGAATCGAGGCCGATCCGGGTGAAGCCCCGCTCGCCGAGCTCGATCAGCGCCTCCGCGAGGTTGCGCACGGTCACGAAGGGCACGTGCTCCAGCCCGCCCGAGGCCGATTTCGCCAGCACGCCGGTGGCGGCAGGCGAGTGGCGCGCCGTGGTGACGATGGCATCGACCCGGAAGGCCGCAGCGGTGCGCACGATGGCCCCGACATTGTGCGGGTCGGTGATCTGGTCGAGTGCCAGCAGCACGGCCCCGTCCGGCAGGGCGTCGAAGGCCGGAGCGGGGAGGGGCTCGGCTTCGAGATAGAGGCCCTGATGCACCGCGTCCGGCCCCAGCAGCGCCGTGATGGCGCCCGGCCGCACCAGTTCGGGCAGGATGCGCAGCTCGCCGACCTCCTCGGTGAGGCGCTGGACGGCGTTCTCGGTGGCGAGCAGCCGGTGCAGGCCGCGCGCGGGGTTGCGCAGGGCCTCGGCCACCGGGTGCCAGCCGTAGAGCACCACCCGGCCGTCGCCCGGCCCCTCATGCCGCCCCTCGGAGCGCCGGTCCGGCCCTCGTCCCCCCCGTCTCCGATCCCGCGGCGCCGTCCGCCTCGTGGTCATGCCGTCTCATCTCCGCCGCGCCGCGCGGCGCTTCGACAAGCCGCGGCGCCTGCGCCGCGTCAACCCCATCAATCCGGTTGCTCCCCGCTCCGAACCTCACTATAGGACCCCAGGCCCGGCGAGCGCCCTTCGTCTAGCGGTCCAGGACGTCGCCCTTTCACGGCGAAAACACGGGTTCGAGTCCCGTAGGGCGCGCCATCTGCCTGCTAAGGCGCTGAGATCTCAGAAGCTGTTGGCTTTTCAAGTGCTTGCTCCCGAGCGCGTGCTACATTCACGTGCTACAGGAACCAGGTACGATGGGCCGAATGAAGTACGTCCAACGCCGCGCCAATCGCTTCGAGTTCCGCTTCCCTCTGCCCGACGATCTGACCGGCAAGCCGGTCCCAGCCCCCTGGCCGGAGGCACTCAGCCCCCTCGTCAACGCGCAAACAGGCCGGTTCAAGACCGAGCTGATCCGCTCCCTTCAGACGAACGACGGCAGGACGGCTGAACGCAAGGCCCTGGTCCACATTGCGGAGGCTCACGCGCTAGTTGACCACGCTAGACGGTTCCTGCGGGACGGCCCTCCTGCTGGCATCTCGCCGGACCAGATCGCCGCTCTCGTCCGTGAGCACGAGATTGAGATCCTGACCGGGGATGAAGCCGTCCGCACTCAGGGCATCGGGCTCAACTTTGCCCGTCCCGGCTCGTCTGCCCACCACGATGGGTTGGGAATGACCGATGACGACCTGAGCGCCTACCGTTATCTCATGACCTTTCTCGACGGCGAGGTTCGAGCTCAGGCTGCCAAGATGCGGCCCGGTGATCTGATCGGGTTGGCAGTCAATCGCGCGGTCGGCAAGCACGGCCTTGTTCTTCACCCAGAGGACCCGGCCTGGCGGCAGCTGGAGCTTGGGTTTGTGCAGGCTCAGCGACGAGCCTTCGAGAGCATCAAAGCGAGGCTAGAGGGTGAGTCTGTTCCTGTACCGGAGCCTTTGGTCGGAGGACAGGGAGAGACGATCACAGGTGCCCTGAAGCGGTGGGCCGAAGGCGGGGGCAGGGGAGCCCGCGAGCCACAGCCACGCACGGCGGCCGAGGCGACCAAAGCTGTTCGGCAGTTTGTCGAGTTACACGGTGACCTCGCGATCACGGCGATCACCAAAGCTCACGGTCGAGCTTACCGGGACGCACTGGCCAAGCTACCCAAGGCGCTGCCGAACCGCCTCGGCAAGTTGAGCCTCCCCAACCTCCTGAAGCAGGACCTGAGCAAGTTCCCGAAGCGGAATGTCCAGACGGTGAACAAGACCTTGGCCTTGCTGGGCGGGATCCTGACCCGCGCCGAGCGGGATGGCTTCTTCGAGACTCTGCCTGCCTGGTCGAATCCCTTCCATGTTGGGTTCGAGATCGCGCCATCCGAACGAGAGCCGTACGAGCCTTTCAGCATCGCAGAGCTTCAGCGGTTGTTCGCTTCACCTGTGTTCGCCAAGAATGAGCGCCCCCGAGGTGGGCGCGGGGAGGCGGCTTTCTGGTTTCCTCTGATTGCTCTCTTCAGCGGAGCCCGGCGCACAGAGATCGCGCAGCTCAAGCTCGGCGACGTGCGACAGGGCGACGGTGAGATCTGGTACTTCGATTTCACGAGCGAGGGCGAGGATCAGAGCCTCAAGACCGTTTCCTCAGCGCGTTCCGTGCCGATCCACCAGGAGCTGATCCATCTTGGCCTGCTTGACCTTGTGGCCGCGCGGGCCAGCACGCAGCCGCCGGGTGCTCCGCTGTGGCCCGGGTTTGAGCCGCCCATCGACCCGAAGGTGAAAGCCTGGACGAAGTGGTTCGGCCGCTACCTGGGCGCGCACGTGGTCGATCATCCGGCCAAGACGTTTCACTCTTTTCGCCACACCTTCAAGCGGGCGTGCCGCGAGGCGGACATAGGCGAGGAGGTGCACCACGCGCTGACCGGCCACGCGGGCGGTGGGGTCGGACGTCGCTATGGCCGGGAGCGCCGGGCTGACGGCTCGCTCGACCGAGGCATCTCCCTCCAGCGGTTGCACCGGGAGATCAATAGGGTTTCGTATCGCGATCTCCCACTGTTGAACCTTGGATCAGGAGGCTTGGACCGGCGATAGTCACGCCTAATGCAGTCGGCAGTTCCCCTCATGCATGGCAGAGGTACACGCGGCGGGATGGGATCAGACCAGCCCTGACGAGGCAGTCTGAGCCATCACAATCGAGCCGATTGAGGTCAGACGTCAGCACTGAGTGACCTCGTCTCACGCAGCCTAGCGATCCTAGTCCAAGCGCGAGACCTTGGCAGCAAGAGGCCCTATTTACTCCCTAGTAGGAGCGTGACAAAGCTCTTGTTAAATGTCGTCTTCGTGCTATCGCTGCGGATATTCAGCCTTTTAGTTGATACCCAAGGCTTTCGCTTGCCAGTCAGTGACTCGGCCCAGTGGCCATAAGCTTCTCGCGCAAGGTCTGCGGAATGTACCTCGCACACAGTCGAGAACCGCCTGGTAGCCACGTACCAACGTGAGATTTGAAACGCAAGTTAAGCGAAATAACTAACCAATGTTTGAACCACATAGAAAACCAAGAGGGGAGCAAATATAATGAATAGTGAAATTAACTTCGAAAATTCTCATCAGTACAGAGTAGATTGGAGGTATTGGGCCGATATGCCAGGCTGGTATCTCAAAGAAGCGGCAGCTCTTTTGCTCTCAATTGAGCCAGACACAATAGTAGGAAAGAGATCAGCTGAACTGAATCAGACCGAATTTCGCGATTTTATTCGCCTGCGCCGCTTGATTTTGCGGGCCCGCAAAATGGGTTTTTTGGAAAGCCCATGCAGGCCGCGAGATTTACTCGAATGGGCACAAAGCAATGATATTACCATACCACAACCGCTCGCCGACGCCGTACAAAGAGGTAAGAGCATACGGAATTGGAAAAAGATCGCTCAGAAATACAAAAAACTCTACTCGAAATTACAATCTCAGTCGATGAAGTTCGAGGATTACAATACGAAATCTATCAATACTCTCTATAAGATGCTGATTGCAATGGCTGTGGACAAATACGGATATAGTGCAAATGGCAACAATCCGGCTCCCAAACGTATAGAAACAGCCGTATTGGGTGCTGATTTTGATGGACCGTTAGCACAAACGATACGGGTACGGCTTGCGGAAGCTTACTCAGTTGTACGAAACGACAGCTTCTAGAGCGTGTTACGGACCTGGACTTAAGTGCCTGTGATTGCTTACCAATTCAATTGGTCACTGCGCAGAAAGATCGTTGCTGGTCAATGGTTTAGCGTCGGTGCGTAACACGCTCTAGGGTCCAGGCCAAACTACGGCGTTTCTGAGTCTAGATTTTGTGACTCAGGGCGGCCGCTTCGAGCACGGCGTCGGCCACAGCGGACTGGTTCTGNGGTCCAGGCCAAACTACGGCGTTTCTGAGTCTAGATTTTGTGACTCAGGGCGGCCGCTTCGAGCACGGCGTCGGCCACAGCGGACTGGTTCTGGCTGGTGATCGAACCGTGGGCGGTGCTGCGCCGTTCACGCGGCGCTATCAGTCGGCACCTGAGTTTAGGGAGGGCCTGCGTGTCACCTCCGGCCTCCTGTACGTACGACCTCCGGCTACGGGTAGCGCAGCTGCCCTGCCGAGTACGAACCCCCACCATGATCTACAGCCGCTTCAATCGGTGATCCTGGCCGAGGTTGGATGAGAAGGGGGAGCGCGGCCATAGATGCGAGTTCTGTCGAGGTGACCCAGTTGACACCGGGTCGAAAAGGATGGCGGTTGCCCCCCTGCCATGGCAGTCCGATGGCATCCAAGACGCGATTTCCTCATTCTGTTTCGCCAAATCACACCTCCTCCCGGCGTCCTATGGTCATTGTCCGCCTCCTCGAACTGATCGGAGGGGTCGATGAGTAAAAGTTTTCCACCGATAGGGATCTTGCGGCTGAAGCGCATCACCGGTCCAAGTGGATCCATCCCTACCTCCCAGTCTACGTGGCTCTCGGGAGTCACATGTGGCCGATATCCACCCGCGGTCCGGCTCGATCGTCGCATTATCGCATGGCGCGTTGAGGATGTTCGTGCGCTGATCAAGCAATTCAAGCGTGAGACGGATCTGGTCTGACGCTTGAAAAACCGGGGCCCGCTGGTCGATACCGAACATCACCGACGCTGGTGGGCCCCTATTCCTCAAGCCTCGTCGGAGCCCAGCGGATTCTCGCGTAACGCGAAGATCGCGAAGGCGCACGCTTGCGAGGCACATCTGACGAGAGAAACAGGATGACTGACGATATCGACCTGCTCGCCACGGCGAAGCAGGATCCCGTGACTGCGGCCCTCTTCTGTCAGAACCAGATGATGGGGCTGGAGCGCGGCTACCATGAGCGCCTCCACTACCTGATTACCGTCGGCTACGCTGCTGGTCACGCGCTGGCGCGCGATCATGTAGCTTGGCGGGAATTCAAGAATCTCGCCTTCTGGCAGCACCGGAAAAAACGTCTGAAGACCACAGATCAACAGCAGGCTCACCTGCACGCAATGGTTTTCATCTATGAAGCCAAAACCAAGCAGCGCTACGATCGGGCCTGGAAAGCCGCCGTAGCATTGGAACCCTTCACGGAGCAATGGGCAAAGCCGGAAGAAGTACTGGCTGCCCTACAGGAGCATGGAATTGAGGAATTATTGCGGCGATCGCTGGCGGTCCGAGCTCAACGCAAACGCGAGAAGGAAGCAATCAATGATAAGCATTTTCAGGAGTATATTTCCGATCTCTTCGATGAGCCCGCCAAAACACCTGAGGAAGCTGAGACCGCCGACGGCGATCAGCCGTCCGAGGAGACTGGCGATACAACGGCTGACGAGCAGCGCCCATTAACCCGTCCTCAACAGAAGGCTAAAGCCATAAAAGAGGCGATTGTAGCGACCAAGACCGACTTCGAATGGGACATTCCCAATTCATACGTCCAGGTTATATGTGCGTTTCGAGGTGTACGGAAAGGTAGGGTGTGCTTGCAACCCTTGCGCATGAAGTTAAAGAAAGCGCCGCTCCCGCAGAAACGCCGGAGACCGAACGGCAGTCTTCGGTGCGTGCTGCAGTAACACAAGCCAGCAGCGAAGGCGTGGGGGCAATCGCTCCTGCGCCTTTCGCCGGTGCAGAAGCATCTCACAAGCGTGATGGCGCAGTACCGGACGCCATTACAAACTGCAGCTGAATCGACGCCCTGCCTAGGAGCACGACGCTGAAGGCGACGAGGTGTAGTCCGGCCAGAGTGGCGGGTAGCCGCTCGTCGCTGTGGGCCAAGCGGCAGAAGCGGGCCATCCAGGCGAAGGCTCGTCCAACCACCCACCGGGGCGGCAACGGGACGAAGCCGCGCTTGGCCTCGGGCAGTTTGACCACCTCCAGGGCGATTCCGCGATCGGCAGCCGCCGTCGCCCGCGCTCACCCGTGTAGCCCAGATCGTCAGAGGCGAGGTCTAGACTGTCGCCGTTCGCTACCTGCACGGCGTCCGCCAGCGCGGCTATCACGGCGCGATCATCTGCATCGGCGGGCGTGATTTGCGGCGCCCGCACTCGGCCGAGCGTATCCACTGCTGTGCGCAGCTTCGAGCCGCGGGCACGCTTGTGACCGTTCCAGGCGGCGCGGGCTCCACTCTCGGGCGTCGAGCGCAGGGTACGGCTGTCGAGAACCATGGCCGCGGAATCCTCGGCGCGGACCGAGACCAGGCGCAATACAGCGCGCCGGTCCTGGACCAAGGTCTCGAAGCAGCCAGCCCGCAGCCACCGCCGGGCCTGATCGTAGACAGCGTGCCAGGGCGGCAGGACGTGGTGCCTCGCCCGCCACGCCGTAACGGATTACATAGCGCAGCCCGTTGAACACCTCCCGCAGGCTGTGTTCGCGCTGTCCGGCCGCCTCATGCAGCACCTTCAGGTGTGGGGACAAGGGCTGCCGCTCATGCGGGGCTGTGGCACTGCTCTCCGGTCAGGGTGCAGGGCAGACCAAGCCTGAGCGCCGTAGAAGCAACCGGCGCTTGGCCGAGCCCGCATTGGAGCGCGTGAATTCCTCCTCTAATGGCGAACGCCGCCGTAAGGATCAATGCTCGCGCTGGTCGCGCCCTGTCAAAGTGTCAGGGAGGGTTACAATCCGCTGTACCTCGGCACGTGCAGCATCTCACCGCGCCTGACGATCTCTGATCTCATTCAAAGTCCGCGGGAGAACGACAAGATCATCGAAGCTGGCGGTGCGACGAGTGATAGCCTTAAAGCCGTACCCCACCACCTGTTTCGGGGTACGGGTGATCGGGGTGGCGGTGACACGTCGAAGATCACCTCCAATCTTCACATATAGGCTTTGATGTTCCACGAAGTGCTGATCGAGTGGATGCTTGAGGCGTGTGGTGGGAGGGTGAAGGCCAAAGCCTTGAAGGTGGAGTCCGTTGTTGATGGTAACATCCTGCAAGCTCAATTTTTCACGCTTGGGAACGGGTAAGTCAGGGCAAATGATCCAACGAGGGAGAAGGTCTCGGTTCTTTTCGTGGGTGGGATCCCTAACGACGCGAGTGAGGAGAGTGGCATACACACGCTCTACCTCTTTCTCCATCTGAGCTAGCAATCCACTCCTGTTACCTCGAAGCTGATTGAACATGAATGATAGGAAATATCCATTCCATCCTTGATTGAGGTAGTCAATAATCCAATCTCCATAGGCACTAATAATCCAGTGATTGTGATCCATTTTGGCAATACTCCTACATATACGCGGCGGTTTTTCCGCGTATGATTCAGGGATGAGGCAGATCCGGCCAACACCTCGGCACATCCTGAGGGGGCCCGAACTGCGATTGAAGTTAGTTTACCCAGTAGGTTTTTAGTCGTTGTTTTGGGCTCCGGCGGGGGCATTTGGGCCTCTTTGCGCCGTCGCGATGGGCCTTACTCGCCGCGGAACCGATCAGATCGCCAATGTCGGCCGATAGTCAGCATTGACTGAAGGCCAGGCTCGGCAAGATGCTGCTCGAACGCGAACTGCTGGAGGCCAAGATCGCAGCTTTGTCGGCGCGCGCGGTTCCTACGCCGGGGTCCCTCTCCGGCCCTTCAGCGGGCGCTGGATGGCCTCAAGCCGTTGTTGGACGACAAGCGCGCCCTGCCCCGTGCCAAGCCCGGGCAGGTCGTGCGGGTAGCGGACGGCGCGCCCTTCATTGGGGTCCGCACGCGCTTCAAGGGCCGCGAGGTCCTGGGACTCAAGCGTGACTGTCTCGACCGGGTGCTCGGCCGCGATGAGGTTCAGGCGCTTGTGCAGTGGATGCACGACCAGGGCCTGATCGAAGGTGGCCATGGCTCACGCAACGGATCGCAGTTGCCGGTCTCTATAGAGCTCAACGGCACCCAGGTCGCGAAGCCTCGCCTCCTTGTGGTCGATCCCGTACGGCTGGCCGAGCAGATCGAGGCGGCGCGGTAGCCCACACCGCGGCGTCTCCCCTTCCTGTGCCGAAAATCAGCCACACCGGGTCCGCCGATGACGTGCGGCGGCGGATCCGGCAAAAGCTCGCCAGCGAATCCCGCCTGCCCGGGCCAGGAAAGGATAGCGCCCTCTCTCGCGGGCTGTGGAAGCGCGCTTGGGGCTTTCGGTGGTGCCATCCCCGGTATGGCGAGATCATCGCCCTGACTCCGAGGCGGTTCGAGCGCCTGTGCGGGTCAAGAACGGCTGCCGAGGCCGTCCTGGATCACCTGATCAGCCTGGGGGCCGCCGTCCCCGGCGATGGGGGCAAGCGACGTGTTCAGATCGCTGTCCAAGGCTTTGACCGCGAAGGCCGCTCCCGTTGGGTCTGCTTGCACGCACAGGTCCTCTGATCGTTTGGCCCATGGCGAGGCGGTAGGCCGAGTGCCACCTGCCTCGCCAGGTCCGAGGAGCGCTAACCAACCTGCGTGGCTGGATGGTGCCGATACCCGGAACCACCGCGAGCCGACACCCGCACCGCGTTGGCCACCCGGATCTGCCCGAAGGCTGGTTGCTCCAGGGCGAGCTCGACGATCAGCGCCTCCACCTCTGGCGCCGTGCAGTTCTTCAGGAGGGGCTTGCGGCGGCTTAGCTCCTGCAACGCCACCTCGCCGCCGGTCTCGTACAACTCGCGGAAGTGGTAGAAGCTGTCGCGCGAGTAGCCCATCATCTTGCAGGCTTGGCTGACGTTGCCGAGCTGCTTGGCCAGCTGCAGCAGGCTAACCTTGACCCGGATGACCTTCTACTCCTTCGTCATGGCCGGTGTCCTCTCGAACGCCGAGGCCGGGCGCTGCGCACCCCGACCACTCCGCGCCCGGCCTCGGCTCACGCCTCAGCTTCGCGACGCCGTCTGTCAGATCAAGTGCGGACTATCGCAGATGACGAGGCCGTCGAGGGAAGCGGGCAGCCGTCATGTACACGCTGAACCAAACCGCGCGCCTGAACGACGTCGATCTGCAGGCTTGGCTAGCCGACGTTCTGGCGCGGATCAACGACCACCCCTCGCTTGCCCTCGACGCTCTCCTGTCACGGTGATGGGCCGCGTCCGTTGCCGCAACGGCTCACATCAGTCCGGCCGATTGAGCCTCGCCACAACCCCGCCGGGCGCCGTCTTGCCAGGCGGCGACTGCGCTCTCCAGCGTAGGCTTAGGGATCAGCGTGCTTGGTGCTCAGACTATAATCCGGCTCCCGGCCGTCCGAAACACAAATCGAGCTTAGACCAGCCGCCTTGTATGCGGCAGATCGTAGGTTCGATTCCTACCAGGGCCGCAAAAACTGCGAAATTGTCAGCAGCTTGTCGAGCTCGTGGCGGCGCTCCTAGCCCGCGCGACGCATTGACAGGCGGGAACAGCTAAGCGGATAGATCCCGAATCGGACAACACGAGATGTGGCTGAGCCACGAAACATGTATATCAACCTGCAGATGACGCTCAAGGAAATCTGCATTAGTATGTGGATCAGCAATGAGAGTACAGATTTATCTAGAACAAAACTGGAACTAGGCGGCTCTGTAATGCCCGGTCGGCAGCTTTAGGCAGTTCGAATGTGACAGAAATCCGGCTGATGGAGACGGAGATGTTCAAAGTTCGTTGCTTCGAGGAGAGTGACAAGGAATCAGTTATACGGCTTTGGGAGCTTGTTTTTCCAGGAGAACCTTCATGGAATGATCCTCTGCGAGCTATCGAGCGGAAGGTACAAGCGCAACGCGAAACATTCATTATAGCTGAGGATCTCGGAGCTGTGATCGGAACCGCTATGGCGGGCGACGACGGTTACCGCGGATGGGTTTACTACGTAGCAGTACATCCCGACTATCGCTTACAAGGAGTAGGCCGCGAGCTAATGAAAGCAGTTGAACAGGCTTTATCTGATCTTGGATGTCCCCAACTCAATCTCTTAGTTCGAAATGAAAACATTTCTGTTTCAGGCTTTTATAAGAAACTGGGCTATCAGACAGAGGAAAAGATTTGTATGGCTAAGATTCTATAATGAGGCGATCCACAAAACGTGCAATCGCCAATGGTATTTTCTATCCAAGCGTTGTGATTCGATTCGAATTTTTGGACTAATCGAGATAGTGAAAAGCGGCAAAATTCGATGGTTGCATTTTATAAAACTAACTATCTGATTGTATCAAGTAGTACTAAGGCGCTATCTGCCCGACGACCGCCGCCGAATCTCGCTTGATCAAAAAGGGAGACTTCTAGACCTCTTTATGGCTGTCGTCCGAAACTCAGCCGGGAGTCAGCAGCACCAGCCCATGGGCATCGGAACGGCGGGCTACACGGCCGCGCTCTGCATCGACGCCCCAGAGGAGCAGGGCACCATCCAGAAGGCGGGTCGAAAGGTGCTGGTCACGGGTGCCTCGGGCGGCGTCGGCTCGGTTGCGGTCGCCCTTCTCGCGAACGCGGGCCATCGCGTCGTTGCCTCGACCGGTCGAGCCGAAACGCACGACTATCTGCGGGGCCTTGGCGCGGAGAGCTTCATCGACCGCGCCGCGCCGGTTGAGAAGGGCGCACCCTTCAAGCCTATTGCCTCCCCGGCATCGCGGACGTGGCTGATGCCGAGCGAGTCGTTCGCGAGCACCTGCTCTGAAGTGCTAGCGCTACGGGAGCGACTGCTGAGGGCGTGTCTCTTCGCCTTTGGCGGTCAAATGTACGAAGCGCCAGGCCGGGCCGACGGCGCGGTGCAAGTAGCCCTGTATCGGGCGGGCTGGCGCCGTCGCACCTGTCGCGCTCGTCGAAGCCACTCTCGGACCGCTTCCTCAGCTTTGCAGAACGGGAGGGGATCGCGCTGCTTCGCGCGCAGGGAGCTGGAGTGCGGGAGGTGGCGCGCCGTCTCGGACGGTCGGCCTCGACGATCTCGCGTGAGTTGAGGCGAAAAGCGGCGACGTGCGGCGGCAACCTGCACTAACGGGCGATCACGGCACGTGGGCATGCGGAACGCATGGACGTTATCAGTTGCCCCCGCATCCACATCATGAAATCAGCAAAGCTCAGCGGTGTGCGCATGGCCCCGGAATGCTGGCCGCATCCGCCGCCTGCTCGCCGACAAAGTGCACGATGCAGATCAAGGGCGTGTCAGCTTGCGGCCGATTGATGTTCGATTCATTCTGCTTTGTACGTGCTCACAAACGCAAGATTCGCGACGACAAGCAGCGCGACCGCCAGCGCTGGTGTCTAGAAAGCGCCTTTTGCTAGAGCGTGTTACGCACCGACGCTAAACCATTGACCAGCAACGATCTTTCTGCGCAGTGACCAATTGAATTGGTAAGCAATCACAGGCACTTAAGTCCAGGTCCGTAACACGCTCTAGCTCAGGGAGTTCCGCAGCACCGCCAACCAAAGCGAAAGGTTAACTTACAGGTACGACCCGGCCCTCCAGCCTGCAACGACCTCGCAGCGCCAACCGGATCACGGCTTCTTGTTTTCAAGCTTCCCTGTGCGAAGATTTTAGCATGCATAGGAGCAAAAATGCCATACGACCTTCGACAACTACAGGCAGATGTAGCGCAGATCCAACACGCCGAAGCAGGATTCGGATCTGGTCGCCTCATCGCCAAAGGGCTGATTCTTACCGCCGCCCATGTGTTATGGGGCAAGGACCGCCAAACAGGACCCAAACTGACCGATTGGCAAGTTCGACTCGCACGAAACCAGCAGGCCACCAAATGGCCTTTCGAGACAGGCAATCGAGTGGTTTGGCACGACCGAATACGGGATCTCGCATTAATACAAGCAGTCTCAAATTTTGGGGAGCCGCACGTTCCGGCTCTGCGTACCCGCCTCGCAAGAATAACAACAAACGACGCGTCGCCGGTCGAGGCTCGAGGCTACCCACGTGCGTCGAAGCAGTCCAACGCGCCACGCAAGCTAGTGCCGGTCCGGGGTTGGTTGACGGCCGCCGATGTGGACCAGCCACTTCGATTCGGAATTGAATACTCCGACTTACCCAACGACCCACGCAAAGGATGGCCAGGAATTTCGGGAAGCACAGTGCTTTTAGTTGACTGGATGGATAGCGATACCATATGGATTTATGGAGTTGTGCAAGACGTACCTGCGAATTTCGACCGCCAGTTGAGTGTGTCGCGCCTGGACCTCGCGTGGCAAGACAATGAGTTTAGAAATTTGCTTGTGGCCGCTGGATTGTTAGATGTCGAACCTCAAGATCCGCAGCTCATAGGCTCGGTTGTAGGCTGGCACGCCAATGTCGCGAGCCGAAGATCATTACAAAGCGCTTTGGTCGAAACGTCACACGGCTATGAAACAATTATTCACCCCCTCCTTGTTCCACCCCTACCCTCTCATGAATTATTCGGACGCGAGAACGACATCGGCAGAATTGCAAATATTATAGTGTCCGCGGACAAGAGTTCTTCAGTTTTGGCTCTTTTCGGCCTTCCGGGGGTAGGAAAAACCACGCTTGCAATTCAGGTGGCACACGAACCTCGTGTACAAGCACATTTTTCCGACGGAATTCTTTGGGCAGGTTTAGGTCAGCGTGGCGAAGTCTTTTCGCAATTAACAATATGGGCAAAGGCTGTTGGCTTAACTCCGCAAGAAACCTCGGGACTGAGAAGTTTGCAAGATTGGGCGATCGCAATTCGCTCACGCATAGGGGCGAGGAGAATACTCATCATCGTCGATGATGCATGGAGTGTAGTAGACGCGCTCGGCTTTTTTGTGGGCGGCCCAAACTGTGTAACGGTCGTAACCACTAGATTTTTAAGCGTAGCCTCCGGTTTGTCTTCCCGACAGCCATATCATGTTATGGAACTTTCGGATATGGATGGTTTCACCTTTCTCTCGCGTTTTGTTCCTCCATCATTATTAGAATGTGAGCAAGCTGCCCTCCGGCAATTAGCGACAGCGGTTGGTGGATTACCGCTTGCTATATTCTTGATGGCCAAAAGGCTTCAATCAGCCTCGCAGGCTGGACAACTTCGCCGCCTGAGAACTTCAATATCCGAGTTAAAAGATTCTGAGAACAGATTGAAACTCGTCCATTTGCCAGCTCCGACAAGCATGACACCCAACATAAATAGTGAACGTGGCGCAACTCTTGCGACGGTAATTGGGTTAAGTGCGAATGTTCTAACAGAAAAAGCGCGTCGGGCCCTCTCCGCTCTTGCAATTTTTGCGCCGAAGCCGAACACGTTTTCTGAAAACGCCGCTCTCGCAGCAATCGGTTCAAAAGGCACTTTAGAACTGGACGCCCTCGTCGATTCAGGGCTGCTCGAAGTGGCACATTCAGATCGATATTGGCTTCACCAAACGGTGCGCGATTATGCATCCGGCGGCAGACGCAGCAAAGCTTCTGCAAAGCGGCTCGTTGAATATTATAGAAATGTGTGTACAACAAGCGTGTCCGAAGAAAATCTTGTTCTAGATTGGACAAATTTAGACTCTGCCATGTCTTTGGCGTTTGAAGAAGGAATTTTCGAATCGCTTATCGCGATAAGTACCAATATCTGTAATTATTATCTTTCTCACGGCACTGTGGGAATCAGCACGGTCCATTTAGAGCGAGCGGCCGATGCTGCCAAGCAACCATCCCATCGGAAATACTTCGCTCATACTCTGCTTGATCTCGCGAGGGTATACGACCGTATCGGCGAATATACCAAGGCAGAGCCGATTTATCAGGATAGTCTTCATGAGTTTCGAAGATTAGACGACAGTCGAGGGTCAATGCAAGCTCTAGCTGGAATTGGATGGATGCTTACAAATAAGGGCGATTATCTGCGTGCAAAGAAATACTTCTCGGAAGCTCTACAAACTGCTGCGACGTGTCCTGACGCCGAGGCCGCTACTAGCGCGGCAGTGGGACTTGGTTCCGTATTATCAGAACTCGGCAACTATGAACAGGCCACGTCCCTACTAAGCGAGTGCAAGTCAAGTGCTTGCCGCTATGGTGACAGCCAGTATATCGCTTCTATAGAAAACTATCTAGGACGGATTGCATTCAAACAGGGAATGTTCTCTGAATCGTATGAGCATTGGATGGCCGGGCTAAATGCAGCGAAGAAAGCGAACCTGGTTAGCCATGTTGAATATGCTATCGGCTCATTAGCCGTAATCGAGGCAAAGAAGGGCCGGTGGTCAGAGGCGGAGAATCTCTGGGCGGAGGGATTGGCTGCTTCGGAAAGATCGGGTTTCCGAGAACATATCTGTACCCATTTGCAAAATTTGGGTTGGGCGCGAGTGGCTCGAGGTGACCCGATAGCGGCATTGGATCCGTTAGAAAGAGCTCTCGATCTATCACGGCAGATTGGCCTCAAATCGCAAATGAGTTTCACCCTGTCTAACATGGGGCTTACCTTAGCTCTTTTAGGCAAGGTGGAACGATCCATATCTTGCATGGAAGAGGCATTATCTATCGCGCGGCAAATAAGAAGATTATGGTTGACGACATCGGTGCTTGTCACAGCGGGCGAGCAAAAATTGGCGCTCAATCACTTCGAAGCCGCGTATTCTTTCTACAAGGAAGCTCTTGACATGTCGATTCGCGTGGGACATCGTGAACATTCAGCTATTGCAAGATTGGGTCTCGCTCACTTGCATACCTCAAATGGCGACACACAGAAAGCGCAGTTATATATTGCTGCAGCTATCGCTTATTTTCAGGAGGAGAACCACTACCTTCTTGAGCGGGCACATAGATCATTGGATGATAAACCGGTGCGTGATTGCTCGACTACAGTAACTAGAAGGGGGGAGCCATGATTGTTCAGCTCGGATTTCCGCATTGGCTCACTATATCGCAGCTCCGAGACATCTGCGAGCAGCGGGCGCAGGTCACCGTATCTGATGCGGCGCTGGAAAAGGTTGAGGCTTCACGTACGGTGTTGGAGCAATATACGCTTGATAGGCTACCGGTTTATGGCGTAAACACGCAGTTCGGCGATGACGCTTATCGTGTTGTCATCGAAGGTGATTACGAAAAATATGTATTATCAGTTGCGCACCGTCAGAACGATGTAATGCGGGCTCTTGGTTGTGGCGTGGGGGATGTGCATTCGCCGGAAATTTGTAGAGCAACAATTGCACTTCGCGTGCATCTGCTCGCACAGGGATGTTCTGGCGTGCGTCGAATTCTTGTGGAACGATTAGCAAAGCTCTTGGCGGCCGACGTAATACCATATTTTTACAAATTTGGCTCGGTTGGTGCCAGCGGCGACCTCGTGCCCCTATCGGCCATTGCTCGACTTACAATGGGCGAGGGGGAGGTACGCTTTCAGGGCGAGCAATGTACGGCTGCCGAAGCACTGCGGCGTGTCGGGTTATTGCCAGACCCGCTTACGATGAAGGAAGGTTTGGCCATTGTAAATGGCACATCATTTATGACGGCAATCGCTGCTCTTGCCGTGAGCCGCCTCTGCTGGCTTTTGCCGCTCTCTATAGCAGCGGCTGCGACTTCCGTGGAAGCGATGTTAGGGATGGACAGTCCCTATGAACCATTCGTTCATGAGGGTAAGCACCATAGCGGTCAGGTGCGTGTAGCCAGTTTCGTGCGAAAATGTTGGGAAAATAGTTCTCTTATTCGCTCATTAGATACACTTCGTCAGGAATGGCGCACGATGATACTCGGTTCTGGCCGCGCAGAGCAGGAAAACGTACAGGATTACTACTCACTTCGGGGAATTGCGCACGGTTTCGGACCTTTCTACGATGATCTTGAGCGTGCAGTTGAATGGGTTGAGAACGAAATGAATTCGTTAAACGATAACCCTTTGATTGACTCGGATCACCAGCGGATACATTCTAGCGCAAATTTTCTGGGAGATTATATTGCCGTAATCTGCGATCATTTGCGCTCTGACGTCGCCAAATCTGGCACTTGGTTGCATGCCCTGCTTGGGAATCTTGTAAATCCAAGGAAAAATAGAGGGCTGCCATCCTGTTTGGTTCGTGACCCAGATTCGACGACCGGCTTCAAAACCGTTCAGCTACTAATGGCTTCATTAGTTATAGAAAACAGAGGGCGGTGTGTTCCTGTTTCTTCGGTTATGCTTCCGACCGAGGGCGATAATCAGGATATGGTTAGCCTAGGTACCCATAGTGCTACCCAGCTAATGGAAGTAGTTGACAACTTTCAATTAATCGTCGCAATCATGTTGGTGAGCGTTGCGCAGGCAATCGAGTTGCGCGGCATTGATAAAGCAAGTGATGGAGGCCGAGCCATCGTACATTTTGTAAGACAATCTTGCTTATTCCTTGACCGCGATCGAGCGCTGAGAGATGAAATCCTCGAAGTTTCACGAAGATTGCGACAGTGTGAACTGGCAACACCTTGGTTCACGATGTAAACCACATCGGCAGATATGGAGCTTACTTGAATGGTACGCGCCACAGATCGAATATCTCGAGATGCTGTAGAATAAGAAAATCTCTGACGAGCAACTCATGCAGCGGAATTACCGCGGACAATGCCGCAGCCTAACAGCAAAGATATAGTTGATGTAGGGAGATGTCAATGTCGAACGACGTGACCCTATCGGAAGCTATCAGGCAACTGCGCTTGCAGTTGGAGGAAGCGCAGCGTGAGAGTGAAAATGGCGGTGTGCGTTTTATAGCTAAGAGCATCGATGTCGAGCTGGGGATTGTGTTCAAGAAAGGCATTGAGGGAGGGGCAGGGATTAAAGCGTGGTTCCTCGATGCCTCTTCAAAAATTAAATCGGACGATGAGACAACCCACAAAATTAAGCTGGTGCTCGAGCCGATTGGAGATGACGGTAGCCCCACCATTGTCAGCGATCACGATCACGAGAAGTAATGATACTACATTTGACCTGTCCGATATTTAGGAGCGGGCCGAATGATAGGCAACTGCATGGCTGTGGCGGTGGGTAGCCGAATGGTCAGATCCAGGAGGGTGACGGGCATGGGCGGCCGGTAGTCCAGCGACGAATGCGGCCGAACGCGATTATATGCGTTTTTCCAGAGACTTACCATGGCTGAAGCTTCCTTGGGCGAGTAGAAGTGCAGGATGCGCAGCACCCGCTTGGCGTTGACGACGGGCTCGCCGCGCGAACGCAGCACCCGGTTCAGCAGCGCGGTGATGCGCCGGTAGCCGTAGCTGGGACGTGCCTCGACGATCTCGCGGATGGCGGGCAGCAACACGGCGTCCTGGGGCTTGCGGGAGGGGCCGCGCGGCCGGACGGGGTGGGTGAGGCGCGCGGCGAGCTGGGAGCGAGCCACGCCCAGCGTGTCAGCGACCGCCTTCATCGCGAACCGCCCACCGGCCCGCCCCAGGAGACGAGCGGCAAGGTCGGTTTTTTGTGCGCGCGAGGTCGAGCGCCTCCTTGAGGATCTCCACTTCCATGGTCTTGCGCCCGAGCAGGCGTTCCAAGTCCCGCACGCGCCGTTCGAGCTCGCGCACCCGGCTGGTGGCGACGAGTTCCTCATCGGCCTGCACGGCTTGGTGGCCGCCCTCCAGCATGCGCCGCTTCCAGCGAAACAGCAGGCTGGGCGAGAGCCCGTAGCGGCGGGCCACGAACGACACGGACGAGCCGGGCTGCTGGCTTTCCTCGACCAAGCGGATCTTCTCGGCCGTGGACCAGCGGCGGCGGCGTTGCACGCCGGTCAGGATCTCGCCACACGGCGAGGGGCTCGGATCAGATGACATAGCCATATCCATAGGCCTACGCCTATGCCTTCCTGGGCTATGCCGCCTGTCCGATCAAAACGGGGTGCAGTTCATTTGGCTGGTAGCTTGTTGTCACGGATTGGAGATATGTATATAAAATTCGGAGAAGCCGATCTGGGCGACTCTCGATGAAAGAGCTGTTGTCTAATTGCATCTTAGTCACCGGCCTTATCACCGGTCTTCTTACGCTGCTAGATTGGTTTTTGCCAGACAAGCAAAAACGCAACATAGGAATAACTGCCGAAAAGTTGTGGTACATCCTGGCAGCTCAGAGATCTGGCCGCTTTATATATCTGGTCAGAAGCATGAAGGTACAAAGATGCTTTTCTATACTTGTACACCTAATCTTTATATCGCTATTAGCAATGTTTCTATCTGATAGATATGTCGGTACCCATTTTCACACAAATTTTCAGATGGGGCATCCTCGCATTTATAATTTTCAGGTCTTTATTGAGATAGCGGCGCTGCTTTTCTCCATGTTGTTTGTGTCGAAATTTGTGCATCCGGGCTTATCTTTTTGGATCTCAGAGGCAAGAACCTTACCCAGATATTTCGGAAGGCTCTGGATATTGATTTTGATATGCATTGCACCGCTATTATTTTGTTTAATCGTCCCAGCGGTTTCAATATGGGATGATTATATGATTGCAACCTCAAATAATTCGTCGGCGGAAATAATTTATGCTGCGGTTACTCGCATCGAAATGAAGTTGGGCGGGAAGTTGGCAGTCATTCTTATTCACGCGCTCAACTCTATAGCTTCATCGCTCGTGTTTACCGAGTACTCGATGTTTCTCTTTACTTTTATATTGTCAATATATTGGGTTGTCGTTATGATTGCGTTTACAATATTGTATAAGCTTTTGGAGTATTCGATCTACAAAGTGGCGGTATACGACAAAGGACCTCTATTAGCCATTGCTGGGCTGACTGGAGGCATCGGAGCCGTCATCAAATTGTTCGCTTGATACTTAGAAGCGATTGTTACTAGACAAACGGATTATTTAACCTTTTACAGGCAGTCGAGCCGTGTGTCCATTGAGCAGCAACACTCGCCGGATGGATTACAAAGCCAGCACGCGCGTCCCGATCCCGTCCCGGCGGATGATAGTGGCTTGGCAGAAGCCGCCTCCCGCTCGCCGCCGGTATTCTCCTCCTGCAGAGCGTCATAGACACGGTGGCCGCGGCGCCACTGGCGAGTGTCTGTACCCAGCACGACTTCGCAGCCCTCGCCTCACTCCAGCGTCGTTGAGGTGCGCCGCTGCGAGGGCCTCGGCGGCATCCCGATTATCTGGACCAGCGAGCCCGATGCAAGTTGGCTCAAGTTCGGTGCCTTGCCTGACACCGGACCGATCCCCGGCCTCGCTACCTTCTACGCCGTGCGGGGCACGGTCGAGCGGCGCGGTTCGTCCTTGGGCGCGGGCATCCGGCCGCTCGCCGCCATCGTCCGCTACGACACTGGCCCGTCGATACGCCTCGGAACGAGCCGCCTTGCCGCCTACCGCAACGGGCCGGGCGGCGCCTGCATCATGAGCGTGATCAACGGCGCGATGCCGAAAACCAACGTCGTGGCCAGAGCGCTCGTGGATCGCGCCACGGCGGGCTTCGTCTGCGGGCGAAGCGAGGTGCGGATCGGGTCCGCGGCCCGGACCTGAGCGCGGCTTCTCTCCACCAACGATCGGTCAGGAGTGCGCCGCCATGGAGCGCCTCCGCTCTTCGACTGCTCAATGCCTCACGGTGGTTGCCGCCTTCACCCTACTCGTTATGCCGGGGCCAGTGTCGGCCGAAGCTCCCACCGCCGCATCGGGTAACCCTGCCTCCATGCGCAAGCTCGGTTTTCTGTACGAACTGGGCTGGACGGCGCTGCAACCCGACTCACGATAGGTGTCCAAAAAGCCGTGCAAGGACAAGGTCGAGCGATGATAATACCTCAAAGCGGCCACGCGGGACAACACGATGGTTCGGCCTCTCAGTCTTCACACCGTCAGCGTTTCCTTTGCTATGTTTTGCTGTCTTCATCGCACTGAGGTCTGGTAGAGGCTCTCCGGGCAAGCCTCCAAACCATAGAAATGATTCAATCATCAGATCAGGCGATACAATAATCCAAATAGCACAGCCACTTGGCTTTTCTGCAAGTTTCAGGCTGAGCTTCGTGTTTGCGGCCTTGCCGCTGGAGAGAGTCGTCTTGAGCTGGATGTGACGCACCACTTTCCGATAGCTCATCACCAAGTCGTAACCGCCAGCATCAAACTCCGAGTGCAGAACCTCGACATCAGTTATACCAAGTTGCCAGAGGCGTCGGAGCGCGTCACCAATAAAGACATGCTCCACAATTCTCTCACGAAGAGTCGAATAGAGAAAATTTGGGTCGAGTTCGCTGCCTTCGATCAGCTCGTCAATATCGCTCATAATGCTGGCCTTTTTGTGAGATCGCGGATTAACAGCAGCTTAAAATCACATTCAAGTGAGTTGCTGCAGCGCTGATGAAGCAAAAAGCAAAGTTTTTCAGTTTTGCTGTAGATCTGATGCTTTGGATGTTATACGCACCAGGCGCAGCATCCTTTAGTTGTCCAGCAATATTCCGAATTTTGTGATTTTCGGCCTTGAACAAGACTACCATCCCGAGCGTTTCACAAAATTCCCTATCGGAGACGGCCTAAAGACCCCCGTATATCTCGCCCACTTCTGCCGCCTCGCTATCTCCTACACGAGCCGACCCCACTACGGAGACTGGCACCCTGATTCGTCTTATGTCCTACCGAAAGGTGGTCTTGGAGTGTCGTTTACCGTGAAGCGCACAATTCGGTTTCTGTCGTCATTTCAGGCGATTAGATCACGGTCGCGTGGCGCGTTTGTCAGCCTCATTGCGCAAGTATTTTTGTTAGATATCATCTTTGGATCGAGTCTTGATTGCGTCTAATTGCTCATCGATAAAATCATCGTCACAAACTCCTTTCCAATACTGCCTGACGTACTCTCCCAGCAATTGTGCCGATGGAAAAGCGACTGTGACAGATGTTATATCATCCTCTGTATCTCCGGGAACGAACTTAACAACTGAGCCTGCATGCTTGCCGCTCTCCTCGGAGATTTCGGAAAGCCATTCATGCGGGTATCCCGTATGATGTTCAAATGTGTAAACATATTCACGGCTTGCGAGTAAAGACCTCATGCTTCTTCGAATGCGGTTCAAAGCCAGGACCAAATCATTCATAATTCTAAATTTGTTCTCCATCTCTTCTAGTCGTCGCACAACGCGCTTGCCTGCTTCTCTATCCCCCTTGGCGCTGAAATAGTCGAATTCTATAGAATCTTTGCCTACCATGTGAAACAGGGAATGAGCAAACATATTCCTTTCATCGCTTAATTTTTGCAGTTTTTTCAATTCTGACCGTGCCGACTCTCTCCATCTCTCGCTAGTGTCCTGTTCGTCGATTGCACTCTGAGCTATTTTTTTCTTCTGGTGTATGTTCAAAGAGCTCGCAAGCAATAGAATCTGAGTGTCGTCAAGCTCCCAAGCTTTCTGGATGATCCGATCAAGTGATTTCTCGACAGCGGCGAAGTGATACATAAATCGCCCAACCTGTCGACAAGCTTGATCTAACTCTCCGTTCTCGAACGTCCCCGCTGCCATGTTCGGCCTCCCGTTAGTCGAATCCTTGATGTTTCTTAACTTTCTGCATTATGTTACTGCGATTATGGTAACAGACAAGGTTGTCCCGCTTCATCGCGGCGCAGGAGGCGCTTGTGCATTCTCCTTGATTCAGTGACAGGCATAACCTGCTCTTTGGAGGTAGCCGCTGAGTTTAGATCACATTATCCGGAGATCATGAATATCCGAGCCCCCGTCGTGCAATCTCGGTCAGTTCGCTGGTCTGAGCGCAATCCGGCGGCAATCGGGGGACAGACGGCAGTTCTGACTCCCACAAGGTTGGCTGTCGTCAATCTGGTTGCCGTTGCAGATCCCCATCCCGCTCTCGGCGCAAAACACCCAGATCGCCTTTTGCAGGTAGCGGGGAAAGGCGGCGGGGAACGAGGCATTGAACTGGCGGGCGTCGATCCGATTGGCAACGGTTTCGATGATCTCGGCGCACCCGCCCGGTCGAAAGCAGGCCGGTCCATAGGCGTGCTCGGCGTCAAGGCGCTGCAAGATCCCGGTCCGGTGCAGCCAGTTGTGCACGAGGGTGTCCACCACGATCAGGCTGGCCCCTGTGGTGAGCCAGCGCTCTCGCTTTGGATCGGTCCCGAGCAGCAGATCCGAGAGGGCCATCGAAGCCACCTTTGGACCCAGGCCGTGCACCCGGGCGAGCGGCCGCAGCAGGGCTTCGCGCATCCGCCTAACCCGATTATGTGCCCCCGGCTGGTCGGCGGCTGCGAGCTGCGCATCGATCCAGGCCACCAGATCGCCCCGGCACTCGTCCCGTAGGAACAGGTAGAGGGCGTACGCAGCTTGGTTCAGGCTGCCCTTCCGGAGCGGGTGCGTGGGAAGGGGGCAGCCGAGGAAATCCTCCGGGTGGGCACAGGTGCGGCTCGCCTTCCGGTAGCGGCAGCCGGAGAACGCCGCGAAGCTCGCGAGCTTGGGACAGGCCGGACCGCGTGTGGGAGCGGCCTGAAGGTCGCCCCAGCGCACGCGCCCGTGCTCCTCCATGTAGGTCCAGGCGATGGCGTCGGAGATGCCTTGGTAACTGGCCACCTCGACGAGCCAGTTGAACATGGCTGGGGTGTCGTGCTGGGCTACCGCCCGTCGGATCCCCTGTCGCGTCAGCTGCGTCCGAAGCCGCTTTAGGTAGGTGGGATCGGGCGCAGCGCGACAGACCTGCAAGATCAAATGCTCGGCGAAGGCTATTGCTCCTTTCCTCGGCGGCGGAGATCGGTGAGAGGGGATGAGGGTCACGGCCGCCTCCCCTGAGGTTTTGGGTTGCCCGACTCCGGGCTGTCGTACCGTCGATTTCGAAGGTGATCGCGCTTGTTCTGGAGCGAGTCCGTTTGGCCTGATATAGGCAGTAGGCCGGAAGCTGTGTCGGACGCAATAATCTGTTGATTCATTCTGGCCCTCCAAGAATGCAGAAGGGAGCCCACAGGCTCGCATTCAGGTCGTCGGGATCAGCCCCGCCCTGCTTACCAAAGGACGAGCTGCAAATTTCTCAGAGAGAGGTCAGCGCGGCCTCAGCTAGCGCGGGAGCAACGCCAGTATAACAGGAAAGCAAAATCCGTGCAAGTATATCTATTAGATGGCGCCTTACTGATTGGGGCTTTTCATCATTTTTACTCTGCCAGCACGCGGCGCATGATCTCACGGGTGCTTCTGAGCTTCCATTTGCGTGCGCTCGATCCCAACCTGAAAGCGTGGTTCGCCGCTACGCGTGTCGGTGAAGGGCGAGCGCTCGCACGTCTGCTTGGCCCGGTGCACCTGGATCCGCTGCCAGATCAGCACAGCGAACACACCCAGGGCAGCTTCATGCCCCGGTGTTGCGGAAACGAACCACCAACGGCCTTTCTCCATAGGTATCTGCATGGCATATCAGCACTGTGCTAACCCCTTGAAGGTGTGTAGCGACTAGGCGTGCCACGAACGGACGCCGAAAGCTGAAGGTAGTTTGTACAAAGTGCTTCTCGGGGATGATTGTGACCGGCCATCTGCTGACATCACTTCCGTTACACGCGCAGGTTATGATGCTTTTCATGGGCATCTTGACGCTGTTATTTCATATACGGTTCAACGAGAAGACCATATCATATGCGCCTACAATCCTGACCACTACGGGGATATTTGCCACTTTTCTGGGGATTGCTCTTGGTCTGGTGGAGTTCGACTCCACGAACGTCCAGTCCAGCGTGCCAAATCTCCTGAACGGATTGAAGACCGCCTTCTGGGCTTCCGTCGCGGGCGTGGGTGGGGCGCTCACCATCAAGTTTCGGCATTTCTTCTTCGGCGTGAGGAGCGCTACCGCAAGCGAAGAAATTAGCCACGACGTTACCGCGTCTGACATTGCCATCCTGCTCAAAGGCATTCAGCAGGCGCTTGTTGGCGCAGACGACTCAACACTCGTCTCGCAACTTAAGCTGATGAGGTCAGACACAAACGACCGTCTGGATGCGCTCGGCAAGTCACAACAAGAAGCCTTGTCGAAGCTCTCTGAGATGGGATCACGAGCGCTGGTTGAGGCATTGCGCGACGTGATTAGAGAGTTCAACGCAAAAATTTCGGAGCAATTTGGCGATAACTTCAAGCAATTGAATGAAGCCGTAGGCGCTCTGCTTGTCTGGCAGCAGCAATACAGGGCCCATATTGAGCATATTACTTCAGTCCAACAGCAAGCAGCCTCAGCGATGCAAAAGGCCACCGATGACTACAGTGTGATGGTGGATCGCTCAACTGCGTTCTCGAAATCCGCATCCGACCTGTCATCTTTGCTCTCGGAGCTTGAACAGCAAAAATCGCAGCTTGTCGGTGTCCTAACACAACTTGGAACTTTATTACAAGCCGCATCAGGAAGCCTTCCTCAAATTGAGGACAAGATAATGGCTCTCACAGGGCAACTTAGCGCTGCCGTCACCGAGAATCAGAAAGATGTAAGCAAAGCCCTTTCTGAGAACGCCGCCCTCATCCGGGTCGCGGTTCAGGCCGCAAGTCAGGATATTGAAAAGATAAGCTCGTCCTTCAACTTGCGACTGGATGAGATGTCCACCAAATCGAAGGATCAGGTCGCGGCTTTCGCAGATAGGCTTGGCGCGACCGTCACACAACATCAAGAACAAGTAGGAAAGGCGCTCTCCGACAACGTACTCTTGATACGCAATTCGGTTCAGGCCGTTGGTCAAGACTTCGGAAAAATAAATTCTGAATTCAACGCCCAGCTTAATAGCGTCTCTATAAAAATTAAGGAGCAGGTCGCTGTTCTTGATGCCGCCCTCGCAGAGGAACTCAAGAAATCTTTGGAGAGTCTTGGGAGGCAGTTGGCTGCTCTATCCGAAAAGTTCGTAGCTGACTACTCTCCTTTGACAGACAAACTACAACGCCTCGTCGCCATGGCGCGTGTGTGAGCCGAGAGCCATGAACCACATTCTTCAAAAAGCACCAAGAGCATCAGGTGGCCAGGAGGAGCACTGGATTCCTCTTAGCGATCTGATGACCGGCCTCATGATGATGTTCATGTTGATTGCTGTAATTTTTATGTTGCAGGTTGAGGATGACGCCAAGGCTGCTGTAAGCGCTGCGCAACGGGCAGAGAACGATGCCGCCTCCAAGAAGCTGTCGGCAGAAGCCGCCGAAGTGCAGGCAAGAAAAGTTAAAGAGGTAGCGCAGATCTATAATTTGATGCGAGAAGAATTATATCAGGATCTGCGTGCGGAGTTTGACAAATCTCTGGTATCGTGGGGCGCCGATCTCGATCACGATCTGACGGTGAGGTTCAGGGAGCCTGATGTGCTATTCAACACTGGAGAGGATATTTTGAAGGATCGCTTCAAGAGAATACTTGAAGAGTTCTTCCCGCGCTATACCAAGATACTCATGTCTGAAAAATATCGGGACTCCATTGAGGAAATTCGCGTAGAGGGGCATACATCCAGTTATTGGAAAGGTCAAACACCTGAGGAAGCCTACTTCGTTAACATGGAGCTCTCTCAAGCTCGCACGCGGACAACGCTGCGGTACATCCTCAACATCCCGCGCCTGAGTGGCCAGTATGAATGGCTGCGGTCTCGGCTCACGGCGAATGGGCTATCGTCCTCCAAGGTCCGATTGAACAGCGACGGCACTGAGAACCGGAGTGCTTCACAGCGCGTCGAGTTCCGTGTGAGGACGAACGCCGATGCGCGTATCTCGCAAATCCTCTCGGCCTCAGCACAATGAAGCTCCCCAATTTCTTCGACTTTGAGCCGCTGAATGCGCTGAGGTCCGAGATGGGCATTGCCCGGGATGTCTACGGTAGCTTGACAGTCCAGGTTTCGGCCGCACGCCTTTCCGAGATTGAACTTGAGAAGCTAAGTTCGGCTGTAGGAATTGACGTATCTCTGGACGATATCACCGTCCTTAGGGACGGAACTCTAGCTTACAAAAACAGTCGCGTTATTTTGTACATCAGAGATGTTGCCAAGTATGGAAGCAAAGAATTTCAGCCTCGGTTCCACCTGTCGAATTGTGCTACGCTGCTGAACATGAAAAGTAAAAGCAAATTTGATCGTTATGTTGTATCAACGCGCTTGGATGGCCAGTTCTTACTGAACATTATAACCAAGGGACAAAAACAAACGGGCATGCATAACTTGGCTGTCTGCCAGAACTGCATGGACCAGCTTGCACTCGACGGATTCACGATGTCGCTTCCCCATTCGAAACGACAACAGATGGTGCAAAACTTTCGGTTGAGTAGATTTTTTGAGATCTACCCTATGTCATTGCATTCCACGAATCCGAGATTCAATGCCGATAATGCGCCGCTCAACGACTATACTCCAGATTTCCAAGCCGTCAGCCGCGCGTTAAAGGAAGCGGCGGGATGGATTTGTGATAGTTGTGAGTTTGATCTATCTCATCCAGACCACCGAAGATATCTCCATGCGCATCATCGAAATTCACAGAAGTGGGATAATAGCCGCGGGAATATCAGGCTGCTCTGCATCGAGTGCCACGCATCGCAGCCTGATCATAGCCATATAAAGAGCGATACAAAGTATCAAGATTTCTTGAGTATAAAGTCGGCCGCAGGTTTTCCACGACGCCCTCGCGTCTGAACACTTGCTACATTAAGCAAATTACCTCCTTTTTATTTACTTGAATTTTCTTCGTGAGATTCTGGGCGGTTCAACCTGTATTGGAGAAACGCTTGGGATCCGATTAGGGTGTGATGGAGTGGCCACGGCAGTTCGGCGGCCAACTTCTTGGCAGGGCATGCAGGCTCGATGCGGCCAACCCCGGATACCTCAATTGGCTGTGTCACTCCTCTGATCGCGCGCTCTGGGCAGCTTGTGGCCATGATTGAACTCGACATTGATCGGCCTGAGGCGCTGGCTACGTACCTTCGCGCTCTAGGGCGCCTCCGCAAAGGGTTCACATGGGCGGGGTGAGCGCCCTTACGGGCGGGATGCGACGCTTCGAACTGAACGATGCGCAGTGGGAGCAGATCGCCCCGCTGCTGCCGCCGCTGCCCGCGGCGCTGCAGACGATGGCGCTCTACCTGACCGCCCACGCCGACGCGTTTTCCATGGCGACTCTGACCCGCCGCCTCTCGTCCGTCGCCGTCGCCCACCGCGTCGCGGGCCATCCGCTCGACACCCGCCACCCCGACATCCGGCGCCCCCGGCGCCCGGCTCTCCACCGACGTCGTTGCCGCCATCGTGCGCGGGCGGAGCTGGAGGCGGAAAAGTTCTCCGGCCACAGCCTGCGTGCGGGGTTCGCCACCGCCGCCGCGGCGAGCGTCGAGGAGCGCGCGATAATGAAGCAGACCCGGCACCGGTCGAGCGCCACCGTGCGCCGCTACATCCGCGACGGCGAGTTGTTTGCCCGAAATTTGTCGCAGGAAGTCGGCCTGTGACGGCGAAGTGCAACTTTGCATGTCGCACAACGGCGTGTTGGAGCGGTTGGCCCATGCTCTCACACCGTGAGCGCGTCGAGCGCGAAACCAGCCCAACCGGGTGCGTGCTCGACCCACAAGCCGCGTGCACGGGCAGCGTCGGCGTGGCAGGCGAGCAGGGCTATGATCCGGCCCGGCGCGTCACACGGCGCAAGCGCCACGCGCCGACTGGCTGGCCGTGTAGACGGACGGAGCCGAGATTTGGTGGAGGGTGAGCGCCTAGATCAGCGCCCGAGCGCCGTTTTTCCCATAATGCGAGTGTGAATTGAAAAAAGGGACAACCTCATGCGTTGTGCAATCATCGTTCTTATTGCGTCAGTTTTTCTAGCGAGCGATGCGCAGGCAAGTGAGCCACGAGGGTTTGTAAGTCAAATAGACGGTCAGTTCAGAGGGTGTGCCCACGGGAGACTGTATCCACTCACCACACCTCAAAAAGTGCTTCGCTGTCAGGAAAGCAAAACTTATACGCAATTTATGCCATATATTGTGGTCACCGGTAACGATAGGCTCGCGATTGAGGACGAAATATACAACGCCTCGGTTATTAATGGTGACAGCATGAAAACAAATATCAATGACGAATTCAATGGTTGCGATTACGGCAAGCGTTACGTCCTCGATAACGACCTTATACTGGAATGCAAATCTTACAAATACAGCTATAGCTACCGGCCGCAAGCAGTTCTCGTCACGGATGGTATCAAAACAGTAGCCATCATCGGAGGCGATGAGTATGAGGTCTCCCTCTTTCGGCGCAACTGATCAGCACTATGTCTCGCGTGCGGGTTCGGTTTGCCTGGAGGCTGCGGCCGACCGGCAGGAGGAGCGCACAGGGCAACTCCTGGACAAGGCGCACTTCGGTGCGCCGCGACATCCGCAACGGCGAGTTGTTTGCCCGAAACCTGTCGCGGGAGGTCGGCCGATGAAGGCTTCGCTTCCGCAGTCGAGATTTCGGATCTAACACTGGGGGCCTGGATCTGTTTCGACTCATCGCAATGCTGTTGGACTTGACGACAATCACTACCTGAATGACTCGATGCAGGCCGGGTTCGCGGTCAATTCCGCGATCCGGGGCAGAGATGTCAAAGCCAGATCCTCTGCATCGATTATACTACATCTGATACCGCGTTTGGCATGAGGACCGCGTTCGAAATGGAAATTTTCGTGGCAGTTGTCTCTTCCTTGGTTGTCCACGCTGAGACTCAATTTGTTACCTTGATATGCTTGACAGGCCTTCTAAGCTTGGCAGTACGCAATAAGTACCGATACAAGTGCGCAATGAGGCGCGCTCAAAGCGCAATAAAAATGGAAACTAACAACAATAGGGCATTACATAATTTTATTGAGTCCCGTGTGAATACCTTTACGCGCGAAGACGTGTTTGCATTGCAAATGGTAATCGAAACTCTCGGTTACGATATTTCTGAGATGGACAAAAAATACTTAAGGAAGGGTCTTTCTCATAGAAACCTCTCCAAAGCTCAACGTTGTGCAAATTACATCATCGATGTAAAGGATAGTCCCAAATCGCTCTAGCCTGCGATCTGAATAAAAGAATAAACACAAAGATAAGGACTCGGAAAGCCTGAGTCCTTGTCACAGCGAGATCCAAGATTCGAGGCAGATCCCTAACGAAGCGTTTAAGCGCCTGATTTATCCTCATCGCGACTGGCGGCCAAGTCGATCCTTTTACCGCATTTGCGGTACAAGGATCGGCGTCCCGCTGTCAGCGAGCCCCGACATCACAGCTTCGCTGGGAAGCGGATGCACATCCTCACCCTCAAATCCAAGTAGCGCCGCCGTGGAGGTTCCCTCCGGCAGCATTTCGACGTCTCGCAGCTTCCGGTCCATTGCCCGCGTGCGAACGCCGAGGCTATCGACCGACTTGGCGGCCGTCGCAAGCTGGTTGCCGAGTTTCTGAACCACGTCGTTGTACTTGCCGAACTCGGTTCGAACTGCGCCGAGTACCTTCCAGACCTCTCCTGACCGCCGCTCGATTGCTATGGAGCGGAAACCCATCTGCAAGGCATTGAGCAGAGCCGCCAGCGTCGTCGGACCAGCAAGTGTCACCTGATGCTCGCGCTGCATGCATTCGAAAAGTCCCACTTGCCGGAGCGCTTCCGCGTACAGGCCCTCGGTAGGGAGGAACAGGATCGCGAAGTTCGTCGTGATCGGCGGGTTGATGTACTTCTCGCAGATCGTCTTGGCGCAGGCCCGCACCTGAGCCTCAAGCTGCTTGCGGTGGAGCTTAATCGCCTCTTCGTCGCCCGCCGCCGACGCATCGATGAGCCGGTCATAGGTCTCACGTGGAAATTTGGCGTCGATTGGGATCAAAACCTCCTCACCCACTCCGGCGCCGGGCAGCTTGATCGCGAATTCCACCCGCTCGGTGGTGTTTTCCTTGACGCGCGCATCCTTGATGTACTGGTCGCGGGTCAGAAATTGTTCCAGGAGTATCTCAAGCTGGACTTCACCGTAAGTGCCGCGCACCTTCACGTTGGTCAGGACATTCTTCAGATCACCAACGTTCGAGGCGAGACTCTTCATCTCGCCCAGGCCCTCGTGCACGCGGTTGAGTTGCTCGACAACGCGGTTGAACGACTCGCCCAAGCGTGACTCCAAGGTCGATTGCAGCTTCTCGTCCACGACTTGCCGCATCTCGTCAAGCTTGGCGGCATTCTGCTGACTCAAAGCTTCGAGGCGGCCTTCGACAGCGGCCCGGAGCGTCTCGCCTGACTGCTCGTTCTTCTCGCGCAGACTGTCAATGGCGGCGGTGGTTTTATCCAGTCGCTCCTTCTGCCGTTCGCTCATCTCAGACAGCGTGTTCGAAATATTCCCGCCCAAACGGTGAAAATTTTGTCCTAACTCGTCTCGAAGGCTCTTGGCTTCATCGTTCTGCTTCGTGGCGGCGGCGTCGAGTTTGTTCTCGACCAAGATGCGCAGGCTCTCGCGGTTTCGCTCGGCGCTCGCACCCATCTGGCCAAGGTCGGCGTCGAGCTTCTCCGCAATGCCATGCACCCTGTGCTCGACGATCTTGATCCCCGCGTCGAGTCTCTCGCCGAAGGTGCGCATCTGGGTCTCGGCTCCCTGAAAGTGCACCGTGAAGGTGCCGGTCGTACTCTCGCGAAAGTCACGGATCCGCCCGGCAAGTTCTTCACGCAGTCCTCGTGACTGCTCCTCGCCCGCGCGCTTGATCAGGTCCGTCTCGATCCGCAGGAGTTGCGCAACCGTTTCGCGGCTGAGCGCTTCCGAACCGACTATGCGGCTGAGCCTTAGGAAGATGAGGGCCGCCAGAACCATCGTGATCGCGACGAACACGGCGACCACGGTCAACAGCACCTCAACCATGAATGTTTTTCCTTCATCAGCGCACAATCGCGCCGCGTGATGGCTATCAATCTATGGACGAAGGGCAATAGGAACAGAAAGGGAACACTGGTGAGCGTTGCGCCGTTGCCGCGGTTCGTTTGTCTCAGGTAGGGCACAAAATCGATTGCTTGATGTTCTCAACATCTATTGGCATCAGGCACAAGCCATGATTTACGACATACATCGTGATTCCGAGAGCTGACATACGCTTCGTGTGACCTCATGCCAGTCAGAGAGGCGACGTCTTCGCGGCTTGTGCGCGAAGTCGCAACTGCAAGACGCGTGATCGCGTGGTGGCGACCCACTCTGCGGTAAGGTCGAGTAGCACATCGCGGGCCCGCGGGAGGCACCACGATGAGGTTGTACCGGTTCTCTGAAAACCGGTACACACGGACCGCGTGGACCTGAAGGCGAATGGAAAGTGACGCGCTCGACCGTGCCCGCGAGAGCCTCGACGGGCGTGCCTCTCTCGACCTGCTTGGGTCGGACCATCTAGTTCATGCGTCCACTCGGGACCCATGAACCGGCTCCCGTCGCCTCAGCTAAGCAGGGCAATTGCCGCCGTTCCAGGGCAAGGTCGCTGCTGTGTACTGGAATGTCTTTCTTGATACAGTCTGTGTCACCATACCCTAGGTCTAGGCTCAATCAGCTTTACCGCCTGAGGGACCGCTGAGGGTGAAAAGCGGTCGCACCCTTCGTTTACGCGTTGGGCGCGGCTTAGCGTTTCGCGACATGCTTGCAAAAATTGTTGAGAATGGCCGCCCAACCAACGCGCTGCTGCTCGATGGGAAACTGGTTCTCAGGATCGAACGAGACCTTTATGCGCGTTTGCTCGCCCGCCGGGGTGAACTCGACCACCGCATTGCGATCGCCGAACGCATACTCGATCCTCTCGTTAGGTATAATCCTGGTGTAAGTGCCCTCAAAATCGAATCCCATGCTGCCATCCTTCGCCTCCATGCGCGAAGTGAACTTGCCGCCTTCCTGAAGATCGGCGCTCGCGGTTGGGCAATGCCAGTCGTCGGAGGCAAAATTCCACTGCGTGATCTGATCAGGCGACGTGTAAGCCTTCCAGACGATCTCAAGGGGTGCGGGAGCAATTGCTTCCACGGTAATCCGTTCTTGAGCCATTTGCGGTCTGCATCCTCCTGATAATGGGCCTTCGAGGGGCATTTTCACATTAGATCATTCGCGGGCGGCAATCTCTGGAATGCCATGAAGCAGGTGCAGTGCGGAAAGGAGCGGACGACCGCAACGGGTCGCCAGCGGGCCCTCGTGGCGTCTATCCAGCATCAGATTCGGATCACCAGATCCAGAGGCCACCAAGCGCCTTCAGTCTTCCGGGATCTCGCCCGGCGGCAGTAGATCAGGCCCTGGTGCGACTTCCAAGCGCCGCTGCGGAACCGCCGGAGCAGCGGGAGTGGAACGCTGGCCTTGGGCCACGGGAGGCGTGCTCAATCGGTCTACGATCTCTTCCGGCACCTTCAGATCGATCATCCGCGAGGCCGTCGCCGCCACCCGATAGCCCAGCGAGGATGCCGTGCCGCGCAGGTCCTGAACAGCCCGCCGGGCGAGGTCCGGACCATGGCAGATGGCAAAGTACATGGCGACGAAGTTCGCGTTCTTCCGGATCGTCTCGCTGCTGTCCTCGGTCGCGAAGGGTGCCAGCATGAAGGCTGCCGTGCGGCTCTTGTCCTGCGCCATGACGGCGGGCTTCGTCGTCGAGCAGTACACGTATCCGGCTTCTGTCTCGCGCTCGACGCGTCCGCCGTAGCTCGCGCGGAAGGTCTTCACCTGCGTGCGCTTCAGGACCCCGGTGGTGCCGGTGAGCATGGGCTCGGCCCGCAGCACCTGGAACTCGTCGCAGCCGTCCTTCTGACAGAGGCCGCGAATCAGTTCGGTGCGGTTGTAGTCCTGCGCGATGGCGGGACTGGTCAGTACGATGAGGAGTGCGGCGATCCGAACGAACATTGAGCCTCGGAGTAGCTGAGAGCGGGAGGTGCGGCATCTCGCACGATTTCCGGGCGAGAGCGTGACCTGCGCCGAAAGCCCGGCGAGGCTGCCCGAGACAGGTGCTGAGCACCTAGGAGTCGGGCCAGCGCGGACGAAACCAGACGACAGTCTCGCTGTCCTCGAAATCGGCCAAGCTTGTTCGGGGTACTCGATCCCCATAGCCGCAAGATCGACGTCCACCTTGAGCGCGGCCACGAGTCTGGGTGAGAAGAAGCTTCTGGCGAAGCGCCCCGGATCGATGCTACACTGCTGCTACACGCTTGGTGAAAAAGCCTCGTAAAATCAACGATCTGAGATGAGGTGCGCCGTTTCCCGTAGGGCGCGCCAAAATCCACTACCGTTCGGAACAGAACAGCGAACGTGCCCGGTGGGCTTGAGCGTCACGGCTCGGCGTTACAAAGATAGCCGCATCCAGCGAATGGCCATGATGGGGCCACTGTAAAAAGACTTGATGCAGCTCTTTCTCTACCTGTCGGACGACGCCTGCCGGTCGAGTACCAAGCGTCTCGCCACCTTTGGGAATTGGGCGACGGGGGCTTGACCCCGGCCGTGAGGGATAGTCCAACTAGTCCGCCAAAACTGAGCTTTAGGACAGTGGCCCGTCTTAGCACCGCAAAGTCCGCCACGGGCCATAATACATGGTCGCGTATCGAGATCCTGCTACGTCTACACCGGGACGGTACGGTCCTGAGGACTGCAGGCAACGAGCGCGAACTCCAGCAGCTCGTCGACAACGGCTGGGTCCAGCCACAGCCCGGCAAGGCGCGTACCTTCGAAATCGCTTCGCAGAAGGCCCGCGGCAGCATCCAGCGGCGCATCAAGGCCCTATGGCCAGGGTGGGAGGAGGAGGTGGCGCACGCCGTCGCCGCTGACCGCGACCCGTTCCAGGAGGCGTCCTACACGGACCGGGGCTGGCTCGATCTCCTGCACCTGCCAGCCGGTGGAGGCCAGGCCGCTTACCGTCTCCTGCGGCAGGTCGTGGACGAGATCGAGCGCCGGCACGAGGGCATCGCGATCGGGCTCAAGCGCAACCGCGACGGCACCATACAGCTGGACGTCCGCGCCGACCCCACGCTCGCCAAGAAGCTCGGGAGCCTTGAGGACGAGGTGCTCCGGCTCCGGCGCCAAGTGGCATCGGCCTGGGCGCGCATCCGCGAGCAGAACGACGAGATCGAGGGGCTCGAACGTCGCCGCGATAAGCTGATCGCCAGCATTGCGACGGGTGGCGAGCCCGAGAGGCCCCGGCGCGCCGCCATCCTGTTCATGGACGTGGAGGGGTTCTCCGCCCTCGACCCCGGCGAGAAGGCGAGGATCGTCGAAATCCTGTGGGGCGTCGCCGCCCTGAGGATCAGGGGAGAAGACGTCGCCGTCTGCAATACCTGGGGCGACGCGGTCATGGCCGTGTTCAACGACCCGAACGCCGCCCTGCACTGCGCCTTCGATTTCGTCAAATCCCTGCAAGCCGTTTCGCTGCGCGGTCGCGTCGGCCTGTCCTACGGGCGCGTGCTGCTGAAGTACAACCCGTTGCGCAACCGCGACGACGTCGTCGGGCGTAGCGTCGACGAGGCAGCCCGCCTCGAGCCCCTCGTCAAGGAGGCCGGTGACAACGCGGCGGTCTTGGTGACCGCTCCTTTCGACGACCTGCCCGACCTCGACCGCAGCTCGTTTCGCTTCTTCCCAATCCGCCTGCGGCTGCGCAAAGGCGTTGGCGGGCTTCGCGCCGGCGAGACGATCCCATGCCTGCGAGTCGAGGACGGCAGGAACGTGCCATGACGCGCCTGCGCCGGGCGCGGCCACCGGCCCCGAAGCACCGGGAGGGGAGGTGATGTCGGCCTCGCAGTCCGTCCAGAAGTACCTGGGCGACAGCTTCGAGATGAGGCTGGAGCGGGCGCACGTGGCCCTCCTGCTTCTCATCCACGAACGCTTGGCCGGGGGCGACACGCGCACGAGCCTGTCGTTGCCGGAACTCCGCTCGTTGGTCTGTCACGTCGATCACCTGTTCGGTGCCGACGCGGACGAGCCGACGGCCCGCCGGGCCCAGGCCGCGATCCGTGCCCTGGAGGAGGCGCGCGTGTTGATGCGCGCCGATCTCCTCGGACACGCCGCCGTCGTCCCGGAGTGGCGGCCGACCGGGATCGGACAGGCGATCTGCGAATACATCCTCGCCGCGCCTGTGTCGGCCGACACTCTCGCGGCCATCCTCGCCGCGGTCACCGGCACCCTGGCCGACGTCGCGGCGCACGCCGAGGCACTCGCCCCGGAGGCGGATTGGGACACTGCCGTGATCCTGCGGCTGCGGCACGTCGTCGAGACCGTCACGCGCTCGGTACAGGGCTACCAAGCCATGCTCGACGAGAAGCAGATCCGCCTGCGCCAGGAGGTGCCGGGCATCGTTCGGGAGCGCTCCAAGGGCGCCCTGGAGAGTGCCATGGCGATGCTCAACGACATGACCGTCACCATGGCGGACCTTCGCCGAGCGCTGCTCGAGCAGGTCGACCAAGCCACCTTACAAGTGCAGCGGATCATCGAGGCTGCCCGCATAGCGGGGTCGCACGAGACGGCTGCCGCGGCCGATGCCACGCTCGCTCGGCTGGAGCAGATCGTCGCCTGGTCCACGGAACGTAGCGACCTGTGGTCCGAGTATTACCGCTGGATCACCGGGCACCTGCGGCTGCTCCTCAGGGTCGATCCGAACCGTGAGGTCTCGACGGCTCTGCGGCGCGTGCTCCAGATCTGGCCGGACGACGGGCCCGGCCTCCCCCTGTGTGCACCCGAGTCCCTGCGTGTCCTCGACGATGAGGTGCTGCTGGAACGGTCGCCCGCGCGGACGCGACGGCCGCGCGATTGGGACGCGGCTCTGGCCGCTGCCAGCCCGGACATCGACCTGCCCCGGCAAGTCAGCCTCTTGGCCAACGAGATCGTCGCCGCTTTCGAGTCCGAACTGGAGGAACGCGGGGCGGCTTCGTTCGCGCCCATCCTGCGAGCCCGGATCGATGTGCCGCTCACCCTCCTCGGCGCCGCCGCCGGACAGGCCCTGCAGGCCCTGCTCGCCCGGCACGTACCGCCCCGGTCGCGGTTCGTGCGGTGGGTTCACGTCCGGGACGGGGCGGAGGTGAAGGAATACGATGTCAGCCGCCAGTGACTTCGAGACCCTCGCGGATGCCATGCGGCACCCGCTGTTTCCACGGGCCGACGTAGCGCTCCGGGCCGGCGTCCACGTCACGCGCACGTCGGACGAAACGCTCTACGAATTCCTGAGCCTCGGCCACGACGTGCTTTCGGAGCACTTCGCCCGCTACGGCGCAACGCTCCAGCACGCGCCGGAGGGCTTCTACTGGCTCGAGCCGGCGGGCGACCCCTCCGCCTGCCTCCTGTCCATCCGTCACCTGAGCGAGGGGGAGATGCTCGTCGCCATCGTCGTGACGGTGCTCGCCTTCGATGCCGACCACGTGGACGAGGCGCTCGCGTCCGGCGGCCTGATCACCGTCGCCGAAATCGTGAGGACCTTGGAGGCGCTCGTCGACGAGCGGTAGCTGCTGGCGGTGGCGGGCGTGCGCGCGCCGCACAACCTCACGCCGCAGAGGATCCGGGGGGCGGTCATCAATCACCTGCGCCAGATCGCGGCCATCGGTCTGGTCGCTTTCGCGAATGATTCTCGCGAGGCCGTGCGCACGACCGAGGCCATCGCCCGGCTCGTGCATTTCGCTCAGCGCTTCGCCGCGCAGGTCGGCCCCGACCAAAAGCCGCGGCAGGGGAGCGCCGCGCCGGCCGAACCGATCAATCCGAGAAGGGAGGCTGACGACGGCAGGTGACGGCCTCCGCCTGCTCGTCCTCGTCAACTGGGATGGCTTTCCCTACGAGGCGTTCGAGCTTGACAGCACTGTGACCTCACTGTGCGGGGATAACGGGTCCGGCAAGACGACGATCCTGACGGCGGCTTATCTCGTCCTCTTGCCTGATCTGTCGCTGGTCCGCGTGCGTCCCGTCACCAGCGCCCAGCACGCCACCGGCGACATCGCCGCGCGCATCGATGCCAACGAGACCTTCGCCTACAGCGCGCTGGTGGTCGAGCATGGGGGTGATCTGACCCTGTGCGGCGTTCACCTGGAGCGAAAGCCCAGCGGCGGCCTCAAGCCGTCGCCATTCCTGATCCGCAACATTCCGTCGGCGCTCCTCGACGCTCTGCGGGATCTGTTCACTGACTTCGACGGCGACGGCGAGCTCGTCCGGGATCTCCGCGACCTCGCGCAGACGGCGCTCGAGCGCGGCCTGGATTTCCACCGCTGCGCGACGGTCGAGGAGTATCTGTCCGATCTCTTCCAGCTCGGGGTGGCGCCCCGCGCCATGACCACGCCCGATGACCGCCGGCAATACGGGCGCCTGTTGGAGACTTCCCTGCACGGCGGCCTGTCCGCGGAGATCGTCCGCGGGCTGCGCGAATACATACTCGCCCCGGAGCCGCGCGTGGACCGCATCCTGTCGACCATGCAGGATAACGTGCTCGCCTGCCGCCGCAGCCGCCTCGAAGTCGAGCGCACGAGCGAGAACCTCGCACGCCTCGAGAGACTCGTACGAGCGCTCGACGCGTTCACCGTGGCCGAGGGCATGGCCATCGGCGGGGCGGTCGCGGAGGCCCGCGGCCGACTGCGGGCCTCGCTCACCCGCAAGCGCGCTCTCGCCCGGAGTCTCGCGGGCTTCGATTCCGACGTGGCGGAGGCGGCCGAGCGCATCATCGAACTCGAGGCGGAGCAGCAGCGGCGGGAACGACTGAATCGGTATCTGTCGGGACGAGCCGAGCGGGCCCTGACGCGGGTGAGGGAGGAACGGGACCGGCTCGGGAACGCGCAGGCTTCCGCGCAGGATCGGCTCCGGGCCGCCGACCAAGCCCATTCGCTGGCGCGTCGCGCCCGCTCCTTCCTGCAGAAGCGAGAGCCGGCGAAGGCGCGAGGCAAGTCATGGGCCGCCGGCAATCGACTCGCCGAACTCCTGGCTGGCCTCGAAGAGACGCTTGCCGCCGCGCAGGGGGCAGACGCGAGCATGCGCGCCTCGCTCAAGGAGATCGAAGTCACGCTTGCTGCGCTGGAACGCCCCAAGGGGGTGCCCCCGGAACTGGCCGAAGCGGCCGCTCTGACCGGCGGCACGCCCGTGAGCGAACTGTTCGAGGGCGGCGACGCAGAGGAGTTGCGCGAGATCGAAGCCCAGCTCGGCCCCCTGGCTCGCCAAGGCCTTGTCGTCGCCGAGCCGCTGGCGGCCGCCCGCATGCTGGCGCGCGTTGGCGTCGGCGGCGCGGAGCTCTGGCTGACATCCTCGCCGGCTCCCCATCGGAATCGGACGGGGCAGCGCATCGGCGTGAGCTGGATCGATGAGACGACCGACAGCGTGCGCCTGACCAGACTTCCTCTCAGCACCACCCTCGGGAGGGCGGCGCGCGAGCGTAGCATCGGGGAATTGCGCGCGCGACGCGCCAAGCTGGAGACCGAGCGGCGGGCGGTCTCCGAGATCGCAACCGAGGCGCAGCGCTTGGCCTTCGAGGCCGAGCGCGTCGAGCACGACCTGTTGCCCCTGACAATGGTGGGACTGACGCGCGCCCTCACTCAAGCAAAGGCGGAGGCGAGGCACATTGGCGAACGCTTGGCCGCCCTCGACGAGGTGAAGGCCCAGCACGAAATCGACTGGCGCAACCGAGATGCCGCCAATGCACGCGCATCGGAGCGGCTAAGGTCAGCGATCGAGCGGGCGACGGAGCGGCTCCGGTCGACGCACGAGGGCCAACGCGACACGCGCCAGAAGGCGGCCCAGCAAGCTCGCGAGCACGAGAGCCCCCGGTGTGAACTGCGCGCCGCGATGACCTCCTGGGCCGCCATCAAGGGGCTATCGCTGCCCGCGTGGTTACGGGAGGAGCCACCCGAAGCGAGCGAGCGATACCGGCGGCGTGACAGGCTGCGCGACCTGCTACAGGAAACGGAAGGGACCGAGGCGCTCGCCGCGCTCCAGGCGGACGGGCCCAACCCGGGTATCCTGCTCCGTGACATGCACCGCGCGACGACGGCGCACATCCGCAATCTCCATCCCCTCGACATCGGCGAGGTGGACACGATCGAGGCCATCGTGGCGCTGCGCGGGCGCCTCGAACGGCTGGGCCGGCAATTGTCCGAGCACCAGGATCGGCTGCAGGTCAGCGCGGGCGAGGTGTCGGCCGCGCTGCAGAGCCAGGTCAGCGGGGCCACCCGCCGCATCGCTCGCCTGTCGCAGGAGTTCGGGGAGACGAGCTTCGGCACCATCCGCGCCGTTCGCGTGAGGGCCGTTCCGCAAAAGAACCGTCTGGAGTTTCTCGAGGCGCTGCGCCGCCAACCAGACTTCTTCGCCCGGTCGGACAAGTCGATCGAAGTCGCCTTGCAGGAACTTTACCGAGCCGCGACCGGCGTCGATGCCCAGGATTTCGCTCCCCTCGACTACCGGCGCTACGTCGAGCTCGTCATCGAGATCTGCGGCGCCGACGGCAGTTGGCGCGACGCCCGCCAAGCCTCGACTGGAGAACTGGTCGGCTCGGGGCTCGCCGTGATTCTGATGATCCTGCGCTCCTGGGCACGCGATTCCCGCAGCCGAACGCCGGTCCGTCGCCTGCCGCTCCTCCTCCTCGACGAAGGCGCGCGCTTCGACAGGAACTCCTTCGCCATGGCCGTGGATCTATGCCGTGAGACCAAGACCCAGATGATCGTCGCCCTGCCCGGCATCCCGCTCGCAAGCAACATCACCATTCATACGGTCGTGCGCGCGCCGCTGGCCAACGGCCGCAGCGTGGTCGTCGTGCGCACCTTGCGAGGTTTCGGCGGCGAGGCGGCCGAAGACCGTAGAACCCCGAGATCATCCGATAGCGAACAGATGCTCGCTCGCGAATCGTCCACCGAGGCGGTCGGAGCAGTGCTGGAGGGGCAGAGTCAATCAGCCCAGGATGTGCATCTCTCGGCTAGGAATGGCGAGCGCGCGAGCCCCGACGTCGTGATCGATGGCGGCGCCCAGCAGGCGTAGACCTGCAACTCACCGTACCGAAGGGCCACCTCGTCAAGTTCCTTCGGGATGGGCATGTCGTGCGCTTCCTGATGCAGCGCGACCCCAAGGTCCTAACCGAGATTCGAGTGAGCGAGGAGATGACCACGACGGCACCGAGCGAAGCCGCTTCAGTGAGGCCGCGGTGTAGATGGGGACCCGGACTCGAGCCGCCGATCTCCTCGCGCAGGATCGCGACGATCTGCTTTGCTGTAGACCGGACCACTTCATCGTGCGCCCTCTCGAACACTTTTGGTTTGAGCTGAGGCGCTGGGGCGGGGTTCAAGCGGAGCGACGCACAGGCCGATTCGAAACGGAATCAACGTGCAATCTCAATGATATATATGTTCGCAGTTCTATTCTGACTGGCGCGCCAGCGAAATCAAGCCCTCCGACTAGTCCCTGGCGACGGTGCCATCGCGCCGCCGTCGCACCGCGATGATCCGGGCATCGTTAAGCCGTGATCCGGCAGGCGGTCGCCATCCCGCGACCGCGCCGCCCCTTGCCTCCGCCACCGCCCGGCCTCCATCAAGCGCGTGCTGCGAAGGGTCCGCTCCCGTCAGCTTCGGGGTACCGGCGTCATGAGATCGATCGCGCAACAGGATCTGCTGAACGGCCCACGCATCGTCCTGGACGATCTTCGCCGCAGATCGACCCGCACTCTGGAAACCTGCCTCCTGCAACCGTCGCGACGGCTCGCGTGTCCTGAACCGTTCGACTTCCATCACGGCGCGGATCTCGACGCTCTGCCCTGGTACCACGACGCCGGGGATTACCACTCCTATCCCGTCTATTATGCCAGACTGAGCGAGGGCTTCGTCAGCCCGAACTGGGGGGCGGTGTTCACCCGCGATGGCGATCTGGTCGGCGATTCGGTGAACGCCGCCCGCTGGGCCAGCCCGGACCTGTCAGCGATCCCGGGATTGGCGCTCCACGGCGAAGAACTCGTCTTTACCGGACATGCGAGACGCCTTCCGGGCCGATACATCCTGCTGAACAACTGGGGGTCTCACAATTACGGGCATTTCATCATCGAATGCCTGATCGGCCTCCTTTCGGTTCAGCACCTGCTGCCGTCGGGTGAGATCAAGATCCTGAGCAAGCCGCTCACGCCCTGGCAGACGGAATTGCTCGATGTGATCGGCATCGGAGCCGACCAGCTTCATCAATCCGCCGAGGACCTCGTGCAGGTCGATGAGGCCATCTTTCCCTCCTTCCTCGGCGGCAACCTCGAGCATCCGTCGATCGCCACCAGGGTCGCGTTCGACACCCTGAAACTCCGGGCGGGCATCACGTCGTCGCAGCGGCCCGGCCGCCGGCTGCTGATCGACCGCCGCGCCTATCCGACCCGTCGCGTCGAGAACTGGCCGGAGGTCGAGCGAATGGCCCGGCGCCTGGACTTCGAGTACGTGGCGACGGAGCGGCTCAGCGTCCGCGAGCAGATCGCGCTGTTCGCGGACGCCGCGATCGTGGTCGGCGAAACCGGAGCGGCCCTGACCAACATCGGCTTCTGCGAGCCGGGCACGCCCGTCGTCGAGATCATGATCCAGGGACGCGAGTCGCGATGGATCAAGAACACGTCCGCGCTGCTCGGGAGACGATGGGCCTGCCAGTACGAGAGGACCTGGAGCACCGAGCAGGGCCTCGCCTACACCATCGACACGGAAGGTCTTCAGCCGATCATCGAGCGCGCCCTATCCGGCGAAGAGACGCGCGAGACGCCTCGGCGGCACGGGTCCGGGTCGAAGGCCGGCGACCTCCGGATCCTGGGCTGCGGCCACTACCGGGAAAACACCTATGCCCATGTCGAACTCCAGGCCGCGCTGGACGGCGTCGCGCTGCCGGTGAAGGTGCAGACCAACGGGACCGCGATGAGCCTGGAATTCCGCCTCGACGGCCTGCCATCCGACATGCCCGTTCCCGCCGGCTTGGTGGAGTTCGACAAGGTCCCCCTCGTCCGCATCTACTTCGGCACCGACCCGCTGGAAACGCAGGCGCGCCTGTCGCGCGTCTCGGAGACCTTGCGCCATTTCATCCACCGGCTGGCGGAGTCGGATCCGCAGCACGTAGCCATCCCGGACGACGCCGAGGCCACGCAGGAAGCCAGGACGCTGTTCATCGCGTTTCAGAAAAGCCTGAAGGCCCTGAAAAACCCGGCCGGCGCTGCTGGTGGAGGCACCTGAGACGGGATCGCCCGTCCAACCCGGCCTTGTCGACCTCGCCCGCGCGGCCGGTGATCAACCGATCCCGTGGCGTGACCTTGGCGCGTGCCGCACGCCCTCACCAAGCACTGTCTCGGCTGCGGGGCCGGTCGTCGCGGCCGGGCAGGGCACGATCGTCCCCGCCCACCCGCGACGCCCCGGGCTCAGCGCGATCCGGTGATGATCGGGCAGTTGCCCTCGCCCATGGGCCGGAAGGCCTCCTCGGCGGGAATGGTCCGCACCAGCTTGTAGTAGTCCCACGGACCCTTCGATTCGGACGGCGTCTTCGTCTCGAACAGGTACATGCTGTGCATCTTGCGCCCGTCCGGCCGGATTGTGCCCTTGCCGAAGACCTCGTCCTCGGTCGGCAGGCTCTTGGCCACCTCGATCACGCGTTTGCCGTCGGTCTTCGTCCCGGCCTTCTCGACGGCCTTGAGGTAGTGGAGCGTGGCCGAGTAGGCGCCGGCCTGGAGCTGCGTCGGCATGCGCCCGCCCATCCGCTCGCCGAAGCGCTTGGCGAAGGTCCGGGTGCCGTCGTTGAGGTCCCAGTAATAGGCCGCCGTGAACTGCAGGCCCTGCGCGACGGGCAGGCCCAGCGAGTGCACGTCGGTGATGTACAGCACCATGGCGGCGATCTTCTGTCCGCCCTGCGCGATGCCGAACTCCGCCGCCTGCTTGATCGAGTTGATCGTGTCGCCACCCGCGTTGACGAGGCCGACGACCTTCGCCTTCGAGGCCTGCGCCTGGAGCAGGAAGGAGGAGAAATCCGCCGTGTTGAGCGGCGTGCGCGCGCTGCCCTTCACGGTGCCGCCCGTGGCCTGGAGGATCTTGCGGATGTCGGCCTCCATCGTGTGGCCGAAGGCGTAGTCCGCGGTGAGCAGGTACCAGCTGTCGCCGCCCGCCGCGACCACGGCGCGGCTGGTGCCGGTCGCGAGCGCGTAGGTGTCGTAGGTCCAGTGGATGCTGTTGGGTGAGCAGTTCTTGCCGGTGAAATCCGACGAGGACGCGCCCGAATTCATGAACACCTTGTTCTTCTGGCGCGCCAGTTCGGTCACGCTGAGCGCGACGGCCGAGTTCGGCACGTCCACGACGGCGTCCACGCCGCCCTGGTCGAACCACTCTCGGGTGATGACCGACCCGACATCGGGCTTGTTCTGGTGGTCGGCCGACACGACCTCGGCCTTCACGGTGCCGCCGGCCTTCCGGTAATCCTCCACCGCCATCCGGGCGGCCGTCACGGAGCCGTTGCCGTTGGTGTCCGCGTAGAGACTCGAGAGATCGGTCAGCACCCCGATCTTCACCGACAACGACTCGGACTGCGCCAGCGCGGCGCCGCTCGCGACCGCGACGGCCCCCGCGCACAACGCGCGCAGCAATGCCTTGGTGCTCATCCCTCCCGACCTCCCTGCCCGTGGCTCGTGTCGCACGCCCGGTTGACGAGCCGTGCATGTCTGTACCATGGTACGAATATCCAAAGGAGGCAAGGCGTGCCGGACATCAATGTCGAGAGACGAGGCTCCGTGGCGGTCCTGACCATCGATCGCCCGCGTCGACGCAACGCGATCGGCGTGCAGCTCGTGGAAGATCTGACCCAAGCATTCGCGCGCCTCGACCGCGACGCCGACACGCACGCGATCGTGCTGACCGGCGTTGAGCCGGGTTTCTGCGCCGGCAGCGACCTCAAGGAACTGGCGGATACGGATCTCGCCGGGATGCGCGCGCACGAGGCGCACACCGCCGCGCTCGCCCGCTCGATCGCCTTCCTCGACACGCCGGTGGTCGCGGCGGTGGACGGGTTCGCGCTCGGCGGCGGCTTCGTGCTGGCGATCTCCTGCGACGTGGTGGTGACCGGCGCGCAGGCGCGCTGGCACCTGCCCGAGGTGACGATCGGCTGGATCCCGCCCTGGGGGCTCCAGGCGGTGGTGGCCCGCGTCGGGCCGGTCGCGGCGCGGCGGCTGACCTGGGGCGCGACACCCTTCGACGGGCGGGAGGCGCACCGCCTCGGTATCGCCGACGCGCTCGTGGAGGCGGGGGAAAACGTCCTCGACGCGGCCGTGCGGGAGGCGGAGGCCCTGGCGGACCTGCCGCCGCCGGCCGTCGCCTCGACCAAGCAGTTCTACGCGCCGCTGGTGGCCGGCACGGCCGAGGCCGCCGACGCCTGGGCGAACCGCCTCTTCGCAGGCGATTGCGGCCATCCGGTCGCGCAGGCGACGCTGAGCCGCTTCGGAGTGAAGGCATGAGCAAGCGCATCACCGCCGCCGAGGCCGCGCGCCTCGTGCGCTCCGGCGACACCGTCGCCAGCGTCGGCGTGATCGGCTGGATCACGCCGGACGCCCTCCTGAAGGCGCTCGGCGAGCGCTTCCGGCAGGAGAGCGATCCGCGCGACCTCACCTTCTACTTCCCCTGCGGGACAGGCGACTCGATCGACATCCGGGGCATGGACCACGTCGCGGTCGAAGGGCTGATGAAGCGGATCGTGTCGGGCTCCTACGTGAACCCGCTGCACCCGGTGAAGCGGACCCGGCCCGAACTGATGCGCCTCATCCGCGAGAACCGCGTCGAGGCCTATAGCTGGCCGATCGGCGCCAGCATGCACTGGCTGCGCGAGGTCGCGCGCAAGAGTCCCGGCTACATGACGCAGATCGGGCTCGGCACCTACGCGGATCCGCGCCGGCAGGGCGGAAAGTTCACCGAGCGCGCCACCGAGGACCTGATCGAACTGATCGAGTTCCGGGGCAAGGAGTACCTGTTCTACCCGACCTTCCCGCTCAACGTCGGCTTCATCAGGGCCTCGTCGTCGGATTCCTTCGGCAACCTGTCCTACGAGGACGAGGCGCTGATGTCGTCCAACACCGCGCTCGCGCTCGCCGTGAAGGCGTCGGGCGGCATCGTGGTGGCGCAGGTGCGGCGCGAGGTGGACCGGCACTCCCGGCCCGCCCACCACGTGCGGGTGCCCGGCGCGCTCGTGGACCACTACGTCGTCGAGCCCGAGCAGATGTCGGGCACCGACAACCTGCTCGACCCGATCTATCTCGGCGGGCAGCGCGCGGCGCCCTCGGCGCTGCCGCGGCTGCCGCTCGGACCCGACAAGGTGATCGCCCGGCGGGCCGCAGCCGAGGTGCGGCCGGGCCGCACCAGCATCTTCGGCTTCGGCGCCTCCTCGGACGCGCCCCTGGTCATGGCCGAGGCCGGCCTGTTCGACGACGGGCGGATCGACGACTACCAGTTCACCACCGAGCACGGCCCCTTCGGCGGCGTGGTGATGAGCGGCTGGCAGTTCTCGGCCAACATGGGACCCGAGGCGCTGCTCGACGGACTGCAGCAGTTCGACTTCATCGACGGCGGCAACTGCCCCTTCGCGGCGCTCGCCTTCGCGCAGTTCGACGCGGAGGGGAACGTCAACGTCAGCCGGTTCGGCACCAGCAATCCGGGGGCCGGCGGCTTCATCGACATCGCCCAGAACGCGCAGGACCTGCTGTTCACCGGCACCTTCACGACCGCGGGCCTCGATTGCGCGATGGGGGAGGGCGAGCTGTCGATCCGCCGGGAGGGCATGGTGCGCAAGCTCGTCGCCTCCGCCGAGCAGGTGACCTACCCGGTCCGCACCGGCGTCGCCGAGCGCGGGCAATCAGCCCTCGTCATCACCGAGCGGGCCGTCTTCCGGGTCGAGCCCCAGGGGCTGGCGCTGATCGAGGTGGCGCGCGGGGTCGACGTGCGCCGCGACATCCTCGACCAGATGGAGTTCGCGCCGCACCGGATCGCCGATCCGCTGCCCTTCATGGAGGCCGGGCTGTTCGCCGAGTAGGCGGACGGTCCGCGCGCCACGAAAAACCAATCAGAACGATCGACGGGAGGATGCCATGACGGCGCGGGTGATCGGGGCGGCCCTGCTGACGGCGGCCCTCGCCGCCGGCCACGTGCAGGCGGGCGAGAAGGCGGTACGGATCGGCGTCCTCACGGACATGAGCGGCATCTACGCGGATTTCGGCGGACGCGGCTCGGCGCTCGCGGCCCAGATGGCCGCGGAGGATTTCGGCGGCCGGGTCGGCGACAAGCCGATCGAGATCGTCTCGGCCGACCACCAGAACAAGGCCGATATCGGCTCGGCCCTGGCCCGGCGCTGGTTCGACCAAGAGGGCGTCGACGCCATCGCGGACGTGCCCACCTCCTCGGTGGCGCTGGCCGTCTCGGAGATCGCCCGCGAGAAGAACCGGGTGCTGCTGGTCTCGGGGGCGGGCACCTCCGACCTCACGGGCAAGAACTGCTCGCCCAACACCGTGCACTGGACCTACGACACCTGGGCGCTGGCCAACTCGACCGGAGGTGCCCTGACCAAGGCCGGGTTCGACACGTGGTACTTCATCACGGTCGATTATTCCTTCGGCTACGCGCTGGAGCGGGACGCGAGCGATTCGCTGACGGCCGCGGGCGGCCGGATTCTCGGCAAGGTGCGCCACCCGGTCGGGACCGGCGACTTTTCCTCCTTCCTGCTCCAGGCGCAGGGGTCGGGCGCTAAGGTGGTGGCCTTCGGCAATGCCGGCGCCGACACGATCAACGGCGTCAAGCAGGCGGCGGAGTTCGGCCTCGTCCAGGGCGGGCAGAAACTCGCCAGCATGCTGATCACGCTCTCCGACATCCACTCCCTCGGCCTGCGGGCCGCGCAGGGACTGGTGCTGACGGAGGCGTTCTACTGGGACCTCAACCCGGGCACGCGCGCCTTCGCCAAGCGCTTCGCCGAGCGCAACGGCGGCGTCTACCCGAACATGGTCCATGCGGGCGTGTACGGGGCCGTGACGCACTACCTCAAGGCGCGGGCGGCGGCGGCGGGCGACGACGGGCGGGGGATCGTCCGGGAGATGAAGCGCCTGCCCACCGACGATCCGCTCTTCGGCGCCGGCACGGTGCGCAGCGACGGGCGGGCGACCCACGACCTCTACCTGTTCGAGGTCAAGGCGCCGGCCGAGAGCAAGGGGTCTTACGACTACTACAAGCTGCTGCGCACGGTTCCGGCCGCCGAGGCGTTCCGGCCGCTCGAGACCGGCGGCTGCACCCTCGTGAACTGATGCGAGATCCGGACGATCAGTTCGGATCTCGCATCAGGCAGCCCGCGCGGCGGAGCCGAGGCTCCGCGCACCCGAGCGGAGCCGAAATCCGCCATCCCGAAGGGATCAATCGGATTTCGTAAGTGATCGCGCCTCGGCGCAGGGGAGATTCGACCGTGACGCAAGCGATCGACCAACGCGGCGGACTGAGCCTGGACGCCGACGTGCTCGTGGTGGGCGGTGGCGCGGCCGGGGTGGCGGCCGCCGTCACGGCGGCCCGGCAGGGGGCGCAGGTCACCCTGCTGGAGCGCTACGGCTTCTGCGGCGGCGGCGCCGTGGCGGGCCTCTCGGGCACCGTCTGCGG
>NZ_JBKIBX010000012.1:0-39798 GCF_046557895.1 Methylobacterium oryzisoli
CGCCTCAGCCGCGCCCGCCCGCCGCGACCCCGCCGCCGCCGGCCGAGACCACCGAGGGGGGACGCCGCTACATCGCGCCGATCGGACCGGCCGCGCCCCCGGCGCCGTCGCCGGCGCCCGTGCCCGTGCCGCCCCCCGGCTCCGAGGCCGCGCCCCCGGGCGGTCCGCAGCGCTTCATCACGGACGGGCTGCCGCAGCCCGTGCCGCCCGCCGGCCAGAACCTGATGCCCCAGCCGGCGCCGGGGCGCACGACGGGCGAGAGCCTCACCCGCGACCTGCCCCCGGAGGCCTACCAGCCGCCGCGCCAGCCGCCCTGAGCGGCCCCGTCCACGACCCCCGGGATTTCCGGACGGAAACCTGCGACATCCGGGAAGCGCCGCCTCGGCGGCGCAGGCTGTATCCGGGAGGCGCCGCCTCGGCGGCGCAGGGCTGCGGGCGAGGCAACGATGCTCGATTTCAACCAGCTCCGCTGCTTCGTCGCGGTGGCCGAGGAACTGCATTTCGGGCGGGCGGCCGCGCGCCTCAACATGACCCAGCCCCCGCTCTCGCGGCAGATCCAGGTGCTGGAGCGCGTCATCGACGCCAAGCTCCTCGACCGCACCAGCCGCTCGGTTCGGCTGACCGCGGCGGGGCGCAGCTTCCTGCCGGAGGCGCAGCGCATCCTGCACCTCGCCGGCGACGCCGCCCACGTCGCCCGCCAGGTGGCGGGCGGGCGCGCCGGGGTGCTCAAGCTCGGCTTCACGGCGGCCTCGGCCTACGACTTCCTGCCCCGCCTCGTCGCCGCCTTCCGGGCGGCGCTGCCCGAGGTGACACTTTCCTTGCGCGAGATGGTGACCCGCGCCCAGATCGAGGGCCTGCTCGCCGGCCGGATCGACGTGGCGCTCCTGCGCCCGCCCGTCGCCCATCCCGACCTGATCGCGGTGCGGGCGCTCGCCGAGCCGCTGGTCGCGGCCCTGCCGGAGGCGCACCCGCTGGCAGACCGCCCCGACCTCGCGCCCGCCGACCTGCACGGGCAGCCCTTCATCGCCTACGCGCCCGACGAGGCGCGCTACTTCCACGACCTCGCGGCGGGGCTCTTCGCCGAGGCGCGGGTGCAGCCCCGGGTGCTGCAGCAGCTGACGCAGATCCACTCGATCCTCGCGCTGGTGCGCGCCGGCCTCGGGCTCGCCCTGGTGCCGCAGGCCGCCGAGCGCCTGCGCTTCGAGGACGTCGCCTTCCGCCCGCTGGTCCTCGCCCGGCCGCGGCCCGCCGAACTCTTCCTCGCGTGGCGGCGGGACCGAAACAACCCGTCCGACGATCCGCTGATCGCGCGCCTCGCGGCGATCGTGCAGGCGATGACCGAGGCGGAATGAAGGGGGGCTGAGTGAGTGGGGAGCGGATCGATGTGTGCTTCGCATCGATCGATGCCGTCTTTGGCTTGGACCGGCATCGTCGGGAGAGGCTAGAACGGTGGGGCAGACGGCGCACGAGACGCGGTCGCGACTCCGGGAGAGCGCCATGCTGGCCGAATCCATCGACCCCTCCGCGCGCGGCCTCTCGCGCACCCCCACGATCACCGGGCTGCGAGTGGTGCCGGTCGCCGGCCGGGACAGCATGCTGCTGAACCTCAGCGGCGCGCACGGCCCCTTCTTCACGCGCAACCTCGTGGCGCTGACGGACTCGACCGGCGCCACCGGGCTCGGCGAGGTGCCGGGGGGCGAGAGCATCCGCCGGACGCTGGAAGAAGCCCGCGACCTCGTGGTCGGGCAGCCGATCGGCGCCTGGAACCGGGTGCTCGGCGCCATACGCACCCGCTTCGCCGACCGCGATGCCGGGGGGCGGGGCCTCCAGACCTTCGACCTGCGCGTCACCATCCACGCGGTGGCGGCGCTCGAATCCGCCTTCCTCGACCTCCTCGGCCAGTTCCTCGACGTGCCGGCGGCCGGGCTCCTGGGCGAGGGCCAGCAGCGCGACGCGGTCGAGATGCTGGGCTACCTGTTCTATGTCGGCGACCGCCGCCGGACGAGCCTGCCGTACCGCGAGCCCGAGGCGGCGGACGGCTGGCGGCGCCTGCGCGACGAGGAGGCGCTGACGCCCGACGCCATCGTGCGCCTCGCGGAGGCGGCGCATGCGGCCTACGGCTTCAACGACTTCAAGCTCAAGGGCGGGGTGCTGCCGGGCGAAGAAGAAATCGCCGCCGTCACGGCGATCCACGCGCGCTTCCCGCAGGCCCGCGTGACCCTCGACCCGAACGGGGCGTGGTCGCTCGCCGAGGCGATCCGCCTCTGCCGGGGGCAGGGGCACGTGCTCGCCTACGCGGAGGATCCGTGCGGCGCGGAGGCCGGTTTTTCGGGCCGCGAGATCATGGCCGAGTTCCGGCGCGCCACCGGCCTGCCGACCGCCACCAACATGGTGGCCACCGACTGGCGCCAGATGATCCACGCGCTCCAGCTCGGCGCCGTCGACATCCCGCTCGCCGACCCGCATTTCTGGACCCTGTCGGGGGCGGTGCGCGTGGCCCAGACCTGCCGCGACCACGGCCTCGCCTGGGGCTCGCATTCGAACAACCACTTCGACGTGTCGCTGGCGATGTTCACCCACGTGGCGGCGGCCGCCCCCGGGCGGGTCACGGCCATCGACACCCACTGGATCTGGCAGGACGGCCAGCGCCTGACGAAGGAGCCGCTCAAGATCCGCGGCGGCCTCGTGCGGGTGCCGGACCGGCCGGGGCTCGGCATCGAGATCGACTGGGACGCGGTCGAGGCCGCCCACGCCCTCTACCAGCGCCACGGGCTCGGCGCGCGCGACGACGCCGCGGCGATGCAGTCGCTCATCCCCGGCTGGACCTTCGATCCCAAGCGCCCCTGCCTGGTCCGTCCCTGAGACCGGAACCCCTCGATCGGAGCGGCTCCCGTCTTCGCGCGCCCACGCGGCGGAACCGCCGCTCCGAACGTCCGAGCAAGAAACCGGATCCGCCATCCCGAAGGGATCACTTGGATTTGGTATGACTGATCCACCGACACCCTGAAACGCCTGGAGACGAGGACGATGGACATCCTGACGAACCGCTTCAAGGCCGGCCTGGTCGAAGGCCGCCAGCAGATCGGGCTCTGGACCAGCCTGGGAAGCCCGATCTCCACCGAGGTGGTGGCGGGCGCGGGCTTCGACTGGCTGCTCATCGACATGGAGCACTCGCCCAACGACCTGCGCGACATCTACGGCCAGATCCAGGCGATGGGCGAGGGGACGGCGCGGCCCGTCGTGCGGGTGCCGAGCGACGATCCGGTCCTCATCAAGCGCGTCCTCGACACCGGCGCGCAGTCGCTGATGATCCCCAACGTCGAGGATGCCGACCAGGCCCGCCGCGTCGTGGCGGCGACCCGCTACGCCCCGGCGGGCATCCGCGGTTTTTCGCAGGCCCCACGGGCGGCCCGCTTCGGCCGCATCCCGGACTACCACGTCCGGGCGAACGCCGAGATCTGCGTCCTCGTGCAGGTCGAATCCCGCCGCGCCCTCGACAACCTGGAGACGGTCGCCGAGGTGGAGGGCGTCGACGGCGTCTTCATCGGACCCGGCGACCTCTCGGCGAGCCTGGGCTTTCTCGGCCAGCAGAACCACCCGGAGGTGGTGCGCACCATCGAGGAGGCGGTCGCCCGCATCGGGCGCGCCGGCAAGGCGGCCGGCATCCTCACCCCCAGCGAAGAGCTGGCGCGGCGCTACATCGCGGCCGGCACCCGCTTCACCGCGGTCGGCTCGGATCTGGGGCTGCTCGCCCGCAGCGCCGAGGCGCTGGCCGCCCGCTTCCGCGGGGCGTGAGGCCGCCGCAGACAGGCTGAGAGCAGGACCGAGGAGGACAGCATGCAGGTCGGTTTCATCGGGCTCGGCATCATGGGCGCTCCCATGGCCGGACACCTCATCGCGGGGGGCCACAGCCTCTTCCTCAAGAGCCGCCGCGCGGTGCCGGACGCCCTGCTGGCGGCCGGCGGCACCGCCTGCGCCAGCGCCGCGGAGGTGGCCGAGCGCTCCGAGGTGGTGGTGCTGATGCTGCCCGACACCCCGGACGTCGAGGCGGTGCTGTTCGGCGAGGGCGGCGTCGCGGCGGGGCTGGCGGCCGGCAAGACCGGCTCCTCGGCCGGCAAGACCGTGATCGACATGAGCTCGATCTCGCCCATCGCCACCAAGGACTTCGCCGGCCGCATCCGCGACCTCGGCTGCGACTACCTCGACGCGCCGGTCTCCGGCGGCGAGGTGGGGGCGAAGAACGCCGCGCTCTCGATCATGGTCGGCGGCCCGGAGGCCGCCTTCGCCCGCGCCGAGCCGCTGTTTCGCCTGATGGGCAAGACCATCACGCATGTGGGCGAGAGCGGCGCCGGGCAGGTGGCGAAGGTCGCCAACCAGATCATCGTGGCCCTCACCATCGAGGCCGTGGCCGAGGGGCTGCTCTTCGCCGCCAAGGCCGGCGCCGACCCGGCGAAGGTGCGTCAGGCCATCACCGGAGGGCTCGCCACCTCGCGGATCCTCGAACTGCACGGGGAGCGCATGATCGCGCGCCGCTTCGAGCCCGGCTTCCGGATCGCGCTGCACCAGAAGGACCTCAACCTCGCGCTCGAGGGCGCCCGCAGCCTCGGCCTCAGCCTGCCGGCGACGGCCCTGGCCCAGCAGCTCTTCTCGTCCTGCGTGGCCAACGGGCTCGGGGGCGCGGACCACTCGGCGCTGGTGCGCGCGCTGGAGATCGCGGGCAACCATCAGGTCGCGGACTGACGCCGGCACGGCGCGCGCATCGAAGCCGGCGGTGCCTGTGAGGTCCCGGCCGGCTTCGTCACGCAGGCGGGATTCGCGCGCCATCGGCCGGAGCCGATGCAGCGGCTTAGAGCGGTGCCGTCACGCCGGTCCGCTCGGGCGCTCGCCCTCCCTTCAGCGTGCCTCCACGGCCGCGATGCGGTCGCTCAAGCGCTCCAGACGCTCGTCGAGCAAAGTGTCCCGGTGGGCGAGGGATCCCATCAACTCCACCTTGATCGTCAATTCGAGATCGTCCTTCACCTCCGAGAAGCGCCGGTCCAGATGGTCGATCCGGCGGTCGAGCCTGCGCGTGAACTCGGTCAGGCTGAGCAGCAAGGCTCGATGATCGCGCAGCTCCGTTCGGATCTCGCGAAGGATGGCGAGGGTCAGATCCGGCGTGCTCTCGGTCATGCGCTCCTCGGCTCTCTCCAGAGCATCATCCGACGATGTGGATACCGGCTCGTCATCGAGCCGCACGAGCATAGCGCGGGCGACCTCCTCCTGCACGTCCGGGGAAGAGGCGAGTGCGCCAGGATGGCGGTGGCGCGCAGCCGTGCCGTCTCGGGCGGACCCCGAGCCCGCCGGGCTGGCAGGAACGATCCCCGCCGGCGCCGCCTCGGCGTGGCTGCGTCGGCGCGCCCGGCCGCGTTCAGCCGCCCACCAGCGCCCGGGTCAGCACGCTGTCCGGATCGGCCAGAGGGTCGATGACGGTGAGATGGTGACGGCCCGCCGCCTCGAACGCCTCGGTGCGGGCGCCGAGCCCGTGCCAGATCGCCGGCAGCAGCGCGCTCTGCCGCCGGAATTCCGGCAATTCCTCCGCCCCCGCCACCGCGATGAGCCGGCTGCCCGGGCGAGGCTCGCGCAGGGCCGGGCTCTCGGCCCGCGCCTCCGCGGGATCGAGCTGCAGGACCGCGTTCAGGCCGGTGCCGAGGAGCGGGCGCAGGTCGTGGACGCCGCTGATCGAGACCACCCGCTCGATCCGCGCGGCGCAGGCGAGCGCCACGTCCGGGCACAGCATCCGGGTGACGAGGTGGCCGCCCGCCGAATGGCCGGCGAGGCGGATCGGCCCGGCCACCTCGGCGCCGGCCCGGTCGAGGAAGGCGGCGATCTCGCCGGTGATCGCCGCGATGCGGGCTGCCGGGCACAGGGTGTAGCTCGGGATGGCGACCGCGTGGCCGTGGGCCAGGGCGCCGGCGGCGAGATGCGACCAGACCGAGCGGTCGAAGGCCTTCCAGTAGCCGCCATGGACGTAGACCGCGAGGCCGGCCGGCTCGCCCTCCGGCAGGAAGAGGTCGTAGGCGTGGCGCTCCCCCGCGCCATAGGGGAGCCCGAGCCGCGCCCGGCCCGCAGCCGCGCGCTCCGCCCGGAATGCCGCGGCGGCCGCGCTCCAGCGCGGCGGATACGACGCGGCGTCCGGAATCGCGCCGAGATTGTCGTAGGCGCGGTCGGGATCGCCCAGCGGGCCGCCGGCAATCCAGGAGGATCCGGCCCGCATCAGGGGGCGTCGGGGATGATCGCGGTGGCCTCGATCTCGACCAGCGCGCCGGGCTCGACCAAGTCGGCGACGCCGACCAGGGCCATGGCCGGGTAGTGCCGGCCCATCACCCGGCGGTAGACCGGCCCCAGCTCGGCCAGCGAGTCCCGGTAGGTCGCGACGCTGCGCACGTACCAAGTCAGGCGGGCGACGTGCTCCGGGCCGCCGCCGGCCTCGGCCACCACGGCCAGGACGTTGCGCAGGGTCTGCTCGACCTGCGCCACGAAGCCCTCGGCCAGAACCTCGTCCTCGCTCCAGCCGATCAGGCCGCCGGTCATCACCACGGTGCCGCGGCCGGCCACGCCGTTGGCGTAGCCCTTGGGCTTGCGCCAGCCCGAGGGCTGGAGGATCGCGAGGCCGCTCGGTTCGGCCTGCGGGTGGAAGGGTACGGCGCTGGCGGTCACGGGGTGTCTCCCTGTTGGGCGGCGGCCTCCGCCTCGGCCTGCCGGCGCAGGGCGAAGCGTTGCAGCTTGCCGGATTCGGTCTTGGGCAGGGCCGGCACGAAGCGCACCACCCGCGGGTACTTGTAGGGCGCGAGGTCCTGCTTGACGTGGTCCTGCAACGCCTTCGCCAGGGCGGCGTCGCCGGCGAATCCGGGGTTCGGCACCACGTAGGCGGCGACGATGCGGCCGCGCTCCGGGCAGGGTGCGGCGACCACGCCCACCTCCGCCACCGCCGGGTGGGCGAGCAGGCTCGCCTCCACCTCCGGCCCGGCGATGTTGTAGCCGGCCGAGACGATCATGTCGTCGTTGCGGGCCTGGAACCAGAAGTAGCCGTCCTCGTCCTGCAGGTAGGTGTCGCCGGTGATGTTCCAGCCGTCCTGCACGTAGGCCGCCTGGCGCTCGTCGGCGAGGTAGCGGCAGCCGATCGGCCCGCGCACCGCGAGGCGCCCCGGCACCCCGGGCGGGCAGGGCCGGCCCTCGGGGTCGATCACCCGGGCCTCGTAGCCCGGCACCGGCTTGCCGGTGGCCCCCGGCCGGATCTCCTCCTCGCGGGCGGCGATGAAGATGTGCAGCAGCTCGGTGGCGCCGATGCCGTCCATCAGCGTGAGGCCGGTGGCCTTCGCCCAGGCGTGGAAGGTCGGGGTCGGCAGGGCCTCGCCGGCCGAGACGCATTTGCGCAGGGACGACAGGTCGTGCTGGCCCAGGAGGCCCAGCATCGCCCGGTAGGCGGTCGGGGCCGTGAACACGACGGTGGCGCGGTGGCGGGCGATCGCCGCGGCGAGGTCCGGCGGGCCGGCTTTCTCCAGCAGCACCGTGCGGGCGCCGATCCGCAGCGGAAAGAGCACCAGGCCGCCGAGGCCGAACGTGAAGGCGAGGGGCGGCGAGCCGATGAACACGTCGTCCTCGCCCGCCCGCAGCACCTCGCGGCCGTAGGCGTCGCAGACCACCAGGAGGTCGCGCTGGTAGTGGATCGTCGCCTTCGGCAGGCCGGTGGTCCCCGACGTGAAGCCGAGCAGGCAGGGATCGTCCGCCCGGGTCGGCGGGGGATCGAAGCGGTCCTCCGCCTGCGCCAGGAGGTCGCCGAGCGCGCCGCCCGCGGTGCCCCGCCACGTGACCACGCGCACGGGCGCCGCGCGCCCGGCCGCGGCTTTGTCCATCTCGTCGATCAGCCCGGCGTCGCACAGGGCGAGAGGGATCCGGGCCTTGTCGAGGATCTGGGTCAGCTCACGCGCCCGGAGCAGCGGCATCGTCGCCACCACGACCCCGCCCGCCTTGATGATGGCGAGGGTGAGCGCGACCATGGTCGGGTTGTTGGCCGAGCGCAGCAGCACCCGCCCGCCCGGAACGAGGCCGAGCCGGTCGACCAAGACATTCGCCATCCGGTCGATCATCCGCTTCAGCGCGGCGTAGGTCCAGCTGACCTCCGGCCCGATCAGCGCCACCCGGTCGCCGCGCCCCGCCGCGACGTGCCGGTCGACCAGCTCGACGGTCGCGTTCAGCTGCTCCGGGTAGCCGAACCGGTCGAGGTTGATGAGGTCCGGCATGCGGTGCGGCGGCGGCAGGTTGTCCCGCACGAAGCCGTCGACCTGACGGGGGCGAGGGGCGGTCCCCTCGCAGCGCGCATCCTCGCCGACGCGAGGAACGGCCTCGCCGACGCGAGGAGCGGCCTTGGGCGATGGGGTCGCGAGGGTGTCCGGCACGGCAACCTCCGTTGGAAAGCGGTTTCAGGCGAGGATCTGGCGGGCGATGACGAGCTTCTGGACCTCGGTGGCGCCCTCGTAGATCCGCAGCGCCCGGATCTCGCGGTAGAGCGTCTCCGGCACCGAGCCGGAGCGGACGCCCTCGCCCCCGTGGAGCTGCACCGCCCGGTCGATCACGTCCTGTGCGCCCTCCGTCGCCACCATCTTGGCCATCGCGGCCTCGCGGGTGATGCGGGGCGCGCCGGCATCGCGGGTCCAGGCGGCGCGGTAGACGTGGAGGGCGGCCGTATCGATGGCGGTCGCCATCTCGGCGAGGCTGGTCTGGGTCAGCTGCATCGCGGCGAGCGGCGCCCCGAACAGGTGTCGCGTGCGCGCCCGGTCCAGGGCCGCGTCGAGGGCGCGGCGGGCGAAGCCGAGGGCCGCGGCGCCGACCGTGGCGCGGAAGACGTCGAGCGTCGCCATCGCCACCTTGAAGCCGGCCCCGGCCTCGCCGATGCGGTTCTCCGCCGGCACGCGGCAATCGGCGAAGCGCAGCCGCGCCAGCGGGTGGGGCGCGATGGTGTCGAGGCGTTCCGCCACCGCGAGGCCGGGCGTGTCCGCCGGCACCAGATAGGCCGAGAGGCCGCGCGCCCCCGGCCCCTCGCCGGTGCGGGCGAAGACGACGTAGTGGTCGGCGATGCCGCCGTTCGAGATCCAGGTCTTCTCGCCGTCGAGCCGCACCGTGCCGTCGGGCATCGGCGTCGCCGCGAGCGCGATCTGCGCCACGTCCGAGCCGGCCTCCGGCTCGGTCAGCGCGAAGGCGGCGATGCGGCGCCCGGCCCTCACCCCGGGCAGCACCGCCGCGCGCTGGGCCGGCGTGCCGGCGAGCGTCACCGCCCCGGTGCCGAGCCCCTGCATGGCGAAGGCGAAGTCGGCGAGGCCGTCGTGCCGGGCGAAGGTCTCGCGCAGCAGGCACAGCGCCCGCACGTCGAAGCGCCCGTCCTCCGGCGCCGCGTAGGCGAGGAAGCCGGCCTCGCCCAGGGCCGCGACGAGGCGCCGGCAGGAGCCGTCGACGTCGTGATGATCGACGAGGCCCGGCACCGTGCGGGCGGCCCAGGAATCGGCTTCCTCGGCGAGGTCGCGGTGGCGCGGCGCGAGGAAGGGCCAGTCGAGGAAGCTCCGGTCCGGCATCTCAGTCGCCCTCGAAGACCGGCTTCGCCTTGGCGGCGAAGGCCTCGAAGGCGCGGCGGAAATCCTGCGTCTTCATGCACAGCGCCTGGGCCACCGCCTCGGCGTCGATGGCGGCGTCGACCCCCATCGCCCATTCCATGTGCAGCATCCGCTTGGTCAGGCCGTTGGCGTAGGCGGGGCCCTGCACCAGGGCGCGGGCCGTCTCCCGGGCCGCCCCCAGGGCCTCGCCGGCCGGCACGAGGCGGTTGAAGAAGCCCCAGCGCTCGCCCTCCTCGGCGCCCATGAAGCGGCCGGTGTAGAGGAGGTCCGAGGCCCGGCCCTGGCCGATGAGCCGGGGCAGGATCGCGCAGGCGCCCATGTCGCAGCCGGCCAAGCCCACCCGGTTGAACAGGAACGCCACCTTGGCCCCGGTCCCCGCCACGCGCAGGTCGGAGGCCATGGCGATGATCGCGCCTGCCCCCGCGCAGATCCCCTCGACCGCGGCCACGATCGGCTGCGGGCAGGCCCGCATCTCCTTCACGAGGTCGCCGGTCATCGTCGTGAAGGCGTGCAGGTCGGCGGCCCCCATCGTCGTCAGCGGCTCGATGATCTCGAACACGTCGCCGCCGCTGGAGAAATTGCCGCCCGCGCCGGTGATCACCACCGCCGTCACGCTCTCCTCGAAACGCAGCGCCCGGAAGGTGTCGCGCAGTTCCGCGTAGCTCTCGAAGGTGAGCGGGTTCTTCTTCTCCGGCCGGTTCAGGGTCACGGTCGCGATGCCGTCCTCAATCGCGAAACCGAAATGCTGCGGCGTGAAGCGGCCGAGCGGGGCCGCGATGGCGTTCTGGCGCCTCATGGTGCCTCCCTGTCGTGTCTGTCTCGGTGTCGCGGGGCCGCCGCCCGGCCGCACCGAGGCCTTGAGGGCGGAGAGCTGGGCCGACAGCGCCTCCTGCTCGGCCGGGCCGAGGGCGCCGACCAGTTCGCCGATCCAGTCGGCATGGGCCCGGGCCATCTCGGCGAAGACGGTGCGCCCCTGCGCGGTCAGGCTCACCCGCACCGCCCGGCGGTCGGATTCGGAGACCTGGCGGTCGATCAGCTCCTCCTGCGCCAGCCGCTCGACGAGACCCGTGACGTTGCCGTTCGAGACCATCATCCGGCGCGACAATTCGCCGAGCAGGATGCCGTCCGGGGCGCGGTCGAGCTGAGCCATCAGGTCGAAGCGGGGCAGGGTGGTGTTGAAGCGGTCGCGCAGGCGCCGGCGGAGCTCCGCCTCGATGGTGTTGGCGGTGGTGAGCAGGCGCAGCCACAGCCGCAGCTCGCTGCGGTGGCCGGGTGTTTCCGCCGGGGCGTTCACAGCTCGCCTCCCGCCACCGCGATCGCCTGGCCGGTGACGGCGCCGGCCCCCGGACCCGCGAGCCACAGCACGGCGTCGGCGACCTCCTCGGGCCGGATCAGGCGGCCCAGCGGGTTGTGCCGGGTGAACTCCGCCAGGAGTTCGCCGCGGTCCCGGCCGGTCTTGGCTTCGAGCCCGTCGATGGCGTGGCCGACGAGGTCGGTGTCGGTGAAGCCGGGGCAGACCGCGTTGACGGTGATGCCGGTCGGGGCGAGTTCGAGGGCGAGCGCCCGGGTCAGTCCCACGGCCGCGTGCTTGGCGGCGCAGTAGGCGCCGACATAGGCGTAGCCCTTGAGGCCGGCGGTGGAGGCCACGGTGACGATCCGCCCTCCGCCATTCGCCTTCATGCCCGGGACGACGGTCCGGGCCGCGACCAGCACCGGCTCGAGGTTGAGCGCCATCATCCGGCGTAAGGTGTCGACGTCGCTGCGGGCGAGCGGCGCGGTCTCGGCGCCGCCGGCATTGTTGACCAGCACCTCGACCGGCCCGGCCCGCTCCGCGGCGTCCGCCAGCGCCCGTTCCAGCGCTGCCGCGTCGGTGACGTCGGCCGCGACGGCGTGGGCCGCTCCGAGTTCGGCCTGCGCGCGCGCCGCGCTCTCCGGCGTGCGGCCGAGCAGGGTCACCCGCTCCCCGGCCGCCACGAAACCCGCCGCGATGGCCCGCCCGATGCCGCGGGCGGCGCCGGTGACGAGGACGTGCCGGGGAGGGGGAGGGGTGTTGGACATGGATATTTCAACCTTAAAGGATTTGGGCGCACCTCTCCTCTCCCCGCGGGCGGGGAGAGGGTCGCGTCCCCGTTCAGGGGATGCGACAAGCCCGAAGGGCGAGGGTGAGGGGGTGTTCCCGGAGGAGCCATATTCGGCACCTCCCCCTCACCTTCGGCTGCCGCCTCGCTTTGGTGACGACAAGGTCACCAAAGCCCTCTCCCCGCCCGCGGGGAGAGGAGAACGGCTCACGGCGCGGCGTGACTCACACCGCCACCCGGAGCGGACTCACCTTTCCCGCCACCGCGAACCCCGCCTTGCCGGCGTAGCCGCTGACGATCGCCTGGCGCTCGGCGTGGCTCAAAACATCCTCGATGCGCGCGAACCCCGCGGGCGCCCGCTTCTCGACCTCGTCGATCACCCGCTCCGGCCCGCCCTTGCGGTTGAGGAGCACGATCTCGGCGGTCTTCGGCCGGCGCTCGGCCTCGTAGGCGTGGAGCGCCTGCATCGGGTGCTCGGCCCGGGCGAGCGCATCGCCGAGCGCCCGCGCGTCGAGGATGGCCTGCGAGGCCCCGTTCGAGCCGACCGGGTACATCGGGTGGGCGGCATCGCCGAGCAGCGTCACCCGGCCGTGGGTCCAGCGCGGCAGAGGATCGCGGTCGCACATCGGGTACTCGAAGATCTGCGGCGTCGCCTCGACCAGCGCCGCGAGGTCGAAATCCGGCAGGGCGAAGCGCTTCGCGTAGGGCAGCACCTGCGCGCGGTGGGCGGGCCGCGACCAGCTCTCCTTCGGGGGCGGCGAGACACGCCCGTCCGCCATCTTCACGAACACCACCCAGTTCATCAGCTGGCGCTCGCCCTCCGCCGCGGCGATCGGGTAGAGGACGCATTTCGCGCCCATGCCGCCGCCGATCGCCATGGTGCGGCCGTCGCCCCAGGGCGCCCACTCGGTGGCGCCGCGCCACATCAGCACGCCGTCCCAGCGCGGCGGGCCCTCGTCCGGGAAGAAGCGGCGGCGCACGACCGAGTGGATGCCGTCGCAGGCGATCAGCGCGTCGCCCCGCATCGTGCGGCCGGCCTCGCCCTTCAGCGAATCGGTGAAGTGGGCAGTGACCCCGCCCTCGTCCTGCAGGAAGCCGGCGAGGGCCAGGCCGGTGCGCACGGCGTCCGGCCCGAGGCGCTCGCGCACCGCCTCGTGGAGGACGGCCTGCAGGCGCCCGCGATGGATCGAGAATTGCGGCACCGGGTGCCCGGCCTCGATCCCGCGCGGCTCGCGCCACACCTCCTGGCCCTGGCGGTTGAAGTAGGCCAGCTCCCGGGTGCGGATCGCCACCCGGTCGAGGGCCGGCAGCAGGCCGAGCTCGGCCAGTTCGCCGATCGCGTGCGGCAGGGTGTTGATGCCGACGCCGATCTCGCGCACCTCCGCGGCCTGCTCGACGATCTCGGCGCGGATGCCGCGCCGGTGGAGCATCAGGGCGGTGGCGAGCCCGCCGATGCCGGCGCCGACGATGATGACGCGCATCGCCTCACTCCGCGTCCGGGGGTGGCAGGAAGTCGACCTCGTGCTTGGCCGAGACCGCCACCACGTCGGCGGGATCGGCCTGCGGCCCGAGATTGTGCAGGGCCCAGAACAGGTCGTAGAGGCGGCGCGCCGGCGAGACCCAGAAGAGGCACTTCACCTCCGCGTCCGAGCGGTTGAACAGGCCGTGCGGCTGGCCGCGCGGCAGCCGGATGGTGTCGCCGGGTTCCGCCACGCTCTCCTGCCCGTCGAGGACGGCGGTGAGCCGGCCCTGCAGGATGTACAGGAACTCGTCCTGCATCGGGTGGATGTGCGGCGGCACGAAGGTGCCCGGCGGGAAGGTGGCGTGCCAGGACAGCGAGCTCTCGGAGAGCTGCTTGGGGATGTAGATCTGCCCGAGGATGTTCCAGCGGACGCCCTCGATGCCCTCACCGGCGCGGGTGATGCCTGCGGTCATGGGGGTCATGGACGAACTCCTTCACGAGATCTGGACCGATGGTTGCCGCATATTCCCCCTCCCCCTCTGCGGGGGAGGGTGACCCCTGCGTCAGCAGGGGGCGGGAGAGGGGACGCCGCTTCCGGAAGGGTCGCGACCCTTCTGAAGGGCGGCCCACTGGATCAGCGTCGCGCTGCCCCTCTCCCGGCCCGCTCCGCAGGCCACCCTCCCCCGCAGAGGGGGGAGGGTTGGGCGGTGCGAATCCTTCACACATGAAGGAACCGGTCCTTCACCTCCGGCGCCTGCCGGAGCGCCGCGCTGGTGCCGGTCCAGACCACGCGGCCCTTCTCGATCACCACGTGGCGGTCGGCGAAGCGGGCCAGCGCGTCGACGTTCTTGTCGATCACCAAGATCGCCTCGCCCGCGTCCTTGATCGCCCGCAGGCAGGCCCAGATCTCCTCGCGGATCAGCGGCGCCAGCCCTTCCGTGGCCTCGTCGAGGACGACGAGGCGCGGGTTGGTCATCAAGGCGCGCCCGATCGCCAGCATCTGCTGCTCGCCGCCCGAGAGCTGGTCGCCGCCGTTGCGCCGCCGCTCCTTCAGGCGCGGAAAGAGCCGGTAGACCGCCTCCAGACTCCACTTCGCCCCCCGCCCGCCGCGATGGGTGGCGATCAGGTTCTCCTCGACCGAGAGGGTCGGGAAGACCTGCCGGCCCTCCGGCACGAGCCCCAGGCCCCGGCGGGCGACGAGGTGCGAGGGCCGTCCGGCCATGTCCTCGCCGTCGATCAGGATCCGGCCGGCCCGGGGCTTCAGGAGGCCGAAGATCGACTTCACGGTGGTGGTCTTGCCCATGCCGTTGCGGCCGAGCAGCGTCACCACCTCGCCCTTGGCGACCGCGAGGTCGATCCCGAACAGGATGCGGGAATCGCCGTAGGCGCTCTCCAGGCCCTCGACCCTGAGCATCAGGCCGCCTCCTCCTCGCCCAGATAGGCGGCGCGCACCGCAGGGTCCGACCGGACCGCGGCGGGCGGCCCGCTGGCGATGACCCGGCCGTAGACCAGCACGCTCATCCGGTCGGCGAGCGCGAACACCGCCTCCACGTCGTGCTCGATCAGCACGATGGTGTGGGTCGCCTTCAGGTCGCGCATCAGCCCGACTAGGATCGCGGATTCCTCCGGGCCGGTGCCGGCCAGCGGCTCGTCGAGCAGGAGCAGGCGGGCGCCGGTGGCGAGCGCCACCGCGAGTTCGAGCTGGCGCTTCTCGCCGTGCGAGAGACTGCCGGCCCGCCGCCCGGCCCGGTCGGCGAGGCCGACGCGGGCGAGCGCGGCCATCGCCTCCGCGTTGAGGCCCGCCTCGTCCGCCGCCGGGCGCAGGAAGCGGAAGCTCGAACCGGAGCGGGCCTGCACGGCGAGCGCCACGTTCTCCAGCACCGAAAAGCCGTCGAGGATCGAGGTGATCTGGAACGAGCGGGCCAGCCCCCGGCGCACCCGCGCGACCATCGACAGCCGCGTGATGTTCTCGCCCGCGAGGTGCACGGTGCCGGAATCGCTCGGCAGGCTGCCGGAGAGCTGGTGGATCAGCGTCGTCTTGCCGGCGCCGTTGGGGCCGATGATGGCGTGCAGCTCGCCCGCCGCGACGTCGAGGCTGACGTCGTCGGTGACCTTGAGCGCCCCGTAGGCCTTGCGCAGGGAGCGCACCGACAGGAGGGGGGGTTGGGGGGTCATGCGCGCCTCCCCGTCAGCCGGGCGGCGAGGCCGGCGAGGCCGCCGCGGGAGAGCAGCACCACCAGCACCAGCATCAGCCCGAGGCCGAGGCGCCAGTGCTCGGAGTAGTGCGTCAGCACCTCCTCGAGGGCGATCAGCGCCGCCGCCCCGACGACCGGCCCGACGAGGGTGCCCATGCCGCCGAGCACCACCATGACGATCAGCTCGCCCGAGCGCTGCCAGCTCATGTAGGCCGGCGAGACGAACTCGGCCTGGTTGGCGAGCAGCACCCCGGCGAGGCCCGCGATGGCGCCCGCGATGACGTAGGCGGTCAGCCGGAAGGGCAGGGGCGAGAAGCCGATCGCCTGCATCCGCACGGCGTTGTCGCGGCTGCCGCGCAGCACCCGGCCGAAGCGCGAGGCGACGACGCGGCGCAGGGCCAGGAGCGCGACGGCGAGCACCGCCAGCACGCAATAGAACAGCGCCGGGTCGCCCTCGATCAGCCGCATCCCGAACAGGGTCGAGCGGCCCGGGAGCGGCAGCCCGTCGTCGCCGCCGTAGGCGGCGAGCGAGACCATGAAGAAGTACGCCATCTGCCCGAAGGCGAGCGTGATCATGATGAAGTAGACGCCGCGGGTGCGTAAGCTGATCGCCCCGGTGGCGAGGGCGAACAGCGCGCACACGCACGCCGCCACCGGCGCCTGGATCGCGAGGTCGCGGATGCCGTGCGCGTCGAGGATGCCGACCGCGTAGGCGCCGAGCCCGATGAAGGCGGCGTGCCCGAACGAGACCAGGGCGCCGTAGCCGAGGACGAGGTCGAGGGAGAGCGCGGCGAGCCCGAAGATCATCATCCGGGTCGCGGTGACGACCAGGAAGGGCAGGCCGGCGGCCTCGGCCAGGGGCGGCAGCGCGGCGAGGGCGGCCAGCACCAGCCCGGCGACCGCGACGCCCGGGAGGCCGGCGGCGCGCCGCCGCTTCGGCTCGGCGGCCACGCGGGCGGTCAGCGCGGGGGTGAGGGCAGGGGTGAGGGAAGGGGCGTTCATCGGGGTGCTCATCGGCTGCCCCGTGCCGGAAACAGGCCGGAGGGCCGGAAGAACAGCACCATGGCCATCAGGATGTAGATCAGCATCGGGGCGAGCGTCCGCCCGGTCTGCGAGGCGGCCGACGCATCCATCAGGCTGCGCAGCAGGATCGGCCCGAAGGTGCGCCCGAGCTGGTCGGCGAGGCCGACGAGGAGCCCGGCCACGAAGGCGCCCCGCACCGAGCCGACGCCGCCGATGACGATGACCACGAAGGTCAGGATCAGGACCGAATCGCCCATGCCGGGATCGACCGACAGGATCGGCGCCACCATGGCGCCGGCGAAGCCCGCCAGCATCGCGCCGAGCCCGAACACCACCAGGAACAGGCGGCGGATGTCGACGCCGAGCGCCGCCACCATCGGCCCGTTGCTGGCCCCGGCGCGCAGGCGCATGCCCAGCCGGGTGTGGTTGACGAGGAGGTGGAGCCCCAGCGCGGTGGCGAGGCCGGCCGCGATGATGGCGACCCGGTAGACCGGGTAGTGCAGGGTGCCCACCAGGCGCACCGAGCCCGACAGGGCGTCGGGCACCGGTACGCTCATCGGCGCGGCGCCCCAGACGATGCGCACGCCCTCGTTGAGGATCAGGATCAGCCCGAAGGTGGCGAGCACTTGGTCGAGGTGGTCGCGCCCGTAGAGGTGGCGCACCACCAGGAGTTCGAGGGCGAGGCCGAAGACCAGCGTCGCCGGCAGCGCCAGCGCGAGCCCGAGGAGGAAGCTGCCGGTGGCGGCGGTCAGCGTCGCGGCGAAGTAGGCGCCGATCATGTAGAGGGCGCCGTGCGCGAGGTTGATGAGGTCCATCACCCCGAAGATCAGCGTCAGCCCGGCCGCCACCAGAAACAGCAGGATGCCGAGCTGGATGCCGTTCAGCGCCTGGATCAGGAAGAGGTTGAGCATCGGCCCGGCACCTTCTGTCCGCGGATCACTTCATCTTGCACTCGCGGGCGTAATTATCCTGATAGTCCGAAAAGATTTTTTCCGCGATCTGGGTCTCGTACTTGCCGTCCGGGCGCTTGGCGGCCTTGACGAGGTAGAAATCCTGGATCGGGTAGTGATTGTTGCCGATCCGGAAGTTGCCGCGCAGGGACTGGAACTCCGCGGCCTTGAGGCCGGCCCGCAGGGTGTCCTTGTCCTTGAGGTCGCCCTTGGCGCGCTTGACCGCGGCGTCGATCATCAGGGCGGCGTCGTAGGCCTGCATGGCGTAGGTGCCCGGCACGCTGCCGTACTTCTTCTCGTAGGCGGCCACGAAGGCCTTGGATTGCGGGTTGTCGAGGTTCGGCGCCCAGTTGGCGCCGCCGAAGAAGCCCAGAGCCGCGTCCTTCTGGGCCGGCAGGGTGCTCTCGTCCACCGTGAAGGCGGAGAGGAACGGGATGTTGGCCAAGCCCGCCTGGCGGTACTGCCGCACGAGGTTGACGCCCATGCCGCCCGGCATGAAGGCGAACACCGCGTCGGGCTGGGCGGCGGCGATCTGGGCGAGTTCGGCCGAAAAATCGAGCTGGCCGAGCGGCGTGAACATCTCGTTCGCCACCTCGCCCTTGTAGGAATGCTTGAAGCCGGCGAGCGAATCCTTGCCCGCCTGATAGTTCGGCGCCAGCAGGACGAGGCGCTTGTAGCCCTTGTTCTGGGCGTACTTGCCCAGCACCTCGTGGACTTGGTCGTTCTGGTAGGAGGAGACGAAGAAGTTCGGGTTGCACTCGGCGCCGGCATAGTTCGAGGTGCCGGCATTGGGCGAGATCAGGAAGGCGCCGCCATCGGCCACCGGGCGCACCACCGCCCGCAGCACGTTGGAAAAGGTCGGCCCGACCACGAAGTCGACCCGGTCGCGCTTGACCAGTTCGCGCGCCTTGTTGGCGGCGACGTCCGGCTTCAGCTCGTCATCGACCACCACCACCTCCGCGTCGAGGCCGCCGAGCTTCTTGCCCAGGGCGTCGAGGGCCAGGAGGAAGCCGTCGCGGCCCTGCTCGCCCAGCACCGCCGAGGGGCCCGACAGTGTGAACATCAGCCCGACCCGGACCTTCTCAGGCCCTTGCGCGGCGGCGGGGCCGGCCAGCAGCGTGACACCAAGAATCGTGGCACCACTCAGCGCGGTCGCGAGGCAGCTGGCGGCGTTCCGGATCGGCGTCATCCCGTGGGTCCCTTCGTGTCGAGAGCGTCGTCGGCACTTGTCCGGTGCGAAGCGGCCGAAGTCGAGTCGGCGCGGGAGGCGAGGGGCCCCGGGTCCCCTCTCGGCCCCGTCTCGCGAGGAATACTTTACGCATGAAATATCGTCTGGCAACCGCCCATGATGATTTTTCGGACCTGCCGCATCCCTGTGCAATGCAGCAAGCAGATTGCTGAAGATTCAGGCGTTTTGCCTGCTGCACCGCAGCATTCGGGGCGGTGGCGAGCCCCCTGCTCCGGCCCGCCGGCGATCCGCCCCGGCCGCCTCTTGCGTCCAGATATTTCAAGTCTAAAGTTTCACCGGCGGCGAGGCCGCGGACGCATCAGGAGGAGCCCCATGCGCGTCACGGTGATCGGCGGCGGACCCGGCGGGCTCTACTGCGCGCTCCTGACCAAGAAGCGCCGGCCCGGCTGGCGGGTCGAGGTCTACGAGCAGAACCGGGCCGACGATACGTTCGGCTTCGGCGTCGTTTTCTCCGACGAGACCCTGCACGAGTTCCTGTCGCGCGATCCCCGCTCCTTCGCCCGCATCCGCGACGCGTTCTCGTACTGGGACGACGTCGCGATCCACAAGGCCGGCCGGGTGATGCGCTGCGGCGGCAACGGCTTCGCCGGGGTGAGCCGGATGCGGCTGCTGCAGATCCTGCAGGAGCGCTGCCGGGAGGAGGGGGTGGACCTGCATTTCGGCGAAAACATCCCGCCGGACCAGCTCGGCGCACGCTTCCCCGATTCCGACGTGATCGTCGCCTGCGACGGCATCAACTCGCGCATCCGCGAGCACCATCGCGAGGCCTTCCGCCCCGAGGTCGAGGTCAAGTCCAACCGCTTCTGCTGGATGGGCTCGACCCGGCCGATGGACGAGTTCAACTATTTTTTCCGCGAGACGCCGCACGGCATCGTCTGCGCCCACACCTACCAGTACGAGCCGGGCCGCTCGACCTGGGTGTTCGAGATGGACGAGGCCTGCTGGCAGGGCCACGGCTTCACCGAGACCGACGAGGAGGGCGCGCGCCGGGTGCTGGAGGCCCTCTACGCCGAGGAGCTGCAGGGCCACGGCCTGCTCCTCAACCGCTCGACCTGGCGACGCTTCCCGCGGATCTTCTGCCGCCGCTGGTCGCACGGGAACATCGTGCTGCTGGGCGACGCCAAGGCCTCGGCGCATTTCTCGATCGGCTCGGGCACCAAGCTCGCGATGGAATGCGCCATCGCCCTCTCGGACGCCCTGGTGGAGAAGGCGGAGCAGGACGTCCAGGCGGCCTTCGCGGCCTACGACGACACCCGGCGCACGCCCTGCCAGGTGGTGCAGCACAATGCCGACGTCTCGCTCGCGTGGTTCGAGCACATGAACCGCTCCTGGGACATGGACGCGGAGCAGTTCTCGATGGTGGTGATGTGCCGGGCCAAATCCATCACCTACGACAACCTCGTGGTGCGCGATCCCGCCTACGTGGCGGCGGTGGACGACGCGTTCTACGCGCGCCTCCAGGCGGAGACCGGCGACGATTACCGGGAGAGCCGGCCGACGCCGATGTTCACGCGGTTCCGCCTGCGGGCGATGACGGTCGAGAACCGGGTGGTGATGGCGCCGATGGCGCAGTACTCGGCGGATGCCGGGGGCAACCTCACCGACTGGCACTTCGTCCACTACACCTCGCACGCCCTGGGCGGCCCCGGCCTCGTCTTCACCGAGATGACCTGCCCTTCGGCCGATTCCCGCATCACCCCGGGCTGCCCCGGCCTGTGGACCGATGCCCACGAGGCGCAGTGGAGGCGCATCGTCGCCTTCGTGCACGCCCACACGGCGACGAAGATCGTGATGCAGCTCGGCCATGCCGGCCGCAAGGGATCGACGCAGGTCGGCTGGGACGAGATGGACCGGCCGCTCGCCGATCCGGAGAGCAACTGGCCGATCGTCTCGGCCTCGGCGATTCCCTATCTCGACGGGATCAGCCAGGTGCCGCAGGCCCTCGACCGGGCCGGCATGGACCGCGTGCGCGACGACTTCGTGCAGGCGGCCGAGCGGGCGGCGCGGGCGGGCTTCGACATGCTGGAGCTGCACTGCGCCCACGGCTACCTCCTGGCCTCGTTCCTCTCGCCGCTGACCAACACCCGCACCGACGCCTATGGCGGGCCGATCGCGAACCGGCTGCGCTTTCCCCTGGAGGTCTTCGCGGCCGTGCGGGCGGTCTGGCCGGCGGAGCGGCCGATGTCGGTGCGGATCTCGGCCACCGACTGGGCGGAGGGCGGGCTCTCGGAAGAGGACACGGTGGCGATCGCCGAGGCGTTCGGCGAGGCGGGCTGCGACCTCATCGACGTCTCGGCCGGCCAGACGGTGGCGCGCCAGCGCCCGGTCTACGGCCGGATGTTCCAGGTCCAGTTCGCCGACGCGATCCGCAACCGCGCGCGGATGGCCGTGATGGCGGTGGGCGCGATCACGGAGGCCGGCCAGGTCAACACCATCCTGCACACGCGCCGGGCCGACCTCGTCGCGCTGGGGCGCCCCCATCTCTGGAACCCGAATTTCTGCCGCCAGGCGGCGGCCTGGTACGACGCCCGCAATCAAGCCTGGCCGAAGCCGTACCTCGCCGGGCGCGACCAGGCCCACCGCGAATTGCCCCGGCTGCGGGAACAGGAGATCGCCCTGCGGCGCAAGGCCCGGCCGCGGCCCCATCTCGACGCGGCGGCCCGAGCGGCGGAGTGAGCGCACCGCGGGCCGCGACCTCGGGGATCGATGGGCATGGCCGATGGGCATGGCCACGGCGCCACCGAGAGCGCGGCCCACCACGCGCGCCTCGGCAACCGGGATCGATGGCCTCACGCCATCGCGGGGAGGGCACGGAATGCCGGTGCCGGACCCTGTCGCGCAGGACCCCCAGGGTCCCGCCCGCAGGCCAGGATCTGATTCGCATAAGGTATATTATGGAACCTGCGGATGATGCCGTGCCTGGATCGGTCAGAGACCCCGTTCACGCTGCAACACCGCTTCCGCAGGACGCGGTGTCCACCGCTGCGTTCCCGGCACCCTGCGCCACTCGCGGCGTCCACACCCCCTGGCTTGCAGGTCCCGGCGGGCCTGCTCCGGCCTCTCGTCCCAGCCAGGTGGATGATGCTCAGGCGGCCGGAGCGTCCGTGAGCGCGGGATTCAGGCGCCGCGCCCAGGCCGTCAGGGAGGCCAGCATCTGGCGGATCATGTCCCGGGTCGTCTCGTCGACGAGGCGGCCCTCCGCGTCGAACTTCGTCGCCGCCTGCCCGATCATCACCTCGGGCTTGTTGATCGGGTGCGCGTTCAGGAAGACCAGCATCTGGCGCAGCTGGTACTGCGCCCGCGCCGTGCCGAGCAGGCCCGGCGAGGCGCCCATGATGGCGACCGCCTTGCCGTCGAAGGGCTGGCTCGGCGGCCGGGAGGCCCAGTCGATCGCGTTCTTCAGCACGCCCGGGATCGAGTAATTGTACTCGGGCGTGACGATCAGCAGCGCGTCGGCCCCGGCGAGCCGGTCGCGGAAGCGCTGGACCTCGGCCGGGTAGCCCGCCGCGCGCAGGTCGTCGTCGTAGTGCGGCAGCCCGCCGATCTCCGCGACCTCGATGACGGTGCCGGCGGGAGCCAGCTCCTGGGCGGCCCGGAGAGACGCGGTGTTGAGGGAGGCCCGGCGCAGGCTGCCGGACAGGGCGACGATCTTCATGGTGTCGTGGTCCTCGCGTGGTTCTCGGTCGGGACGTTATTCGGGGCGTTATCCGGCGGCCTCAGAGCGCCACCTGGCGCATCCGGAAGCCCGTGATGCTGACCTGCGCCCAGATGCCCGCGTCCCGAAAAGGGTCGGCGGCGTGGAAGCGCTCGACGGCGGCCCGGTCGGGCGCCTCGACGATGAACAGGCTGCCGATCATCGCCTCGCCGTCCTCCGCGACGAGCGGCCCGGAGATCAGGATCCGCACCGGCAGATCCCCGGCGAGGTAGGTCTTGTGCGCCTCGTAATGGGCGAGCCGCCGCTCGAGGGCGCCCGGATGGTCGAGGGCGTGGATCGCGTAATGGGGCATGGACAGCATCTCCTCAGGGCTCGTCGAGGTCGGCCTGCCGCTCGGCGGCGAGCAGGGCGGCGAAGAAGTCGAGATCGGCAAGGCCCGCCTCCGCCTGGGCGGCGTAGAGGTCGCGCACCAGCGCGGCCACCGGCATCGCGACGCCGGTCGCCTGCCCGGCCGCCACGCCGAGGCTCATGTCCTTGAGCATCTGCGCCACCGAGAAGGCGGGGGAAAAGTCCCGCCGCCGCAGGGGGTCGAGCTTGTAGGCGACGAGGGGCGAGGCCGCGACCGAGGCGCCCAGCACCGCCAGGATGGTCTCCCAGGCGACCCCGCCCTTGCGCGCCAGCGTCAGGGCCTCGGCGGCGACCTGCGCCGTCGAGCCGACGAAGTGGTTGATCGCGAGCTTGAGGAAGCGCGCTTCCTCGCCCTGCCCCACCGGGTGGATGGTGCGGGCGAAGGTCTGCAGCAGGGGACGGGCGCGCTCCAGCGCCGCGTCGGGTCCGGAGCAGAACAGGGTCAGGGCGGCGGCCTCCGCGGTCGCGGTGGAGCCCGAGACGGGCGCCGCGAGACAGAGGACGCCGTGGGCCTCGGCCTGCGCCCGCACCGCGGCGCTCGCCTCCGGCGAGACGGTGCTCGTCTCGACGAAGACGCTGCCCTTCGCCATCCGGGCGAGGAGCCCGTCCGGCCCGAGCGCCACGGCGCGGAGCGCCGCGTCGTCCGGCAGGCTCGTGATCACGACCCCGCAGGAGGCCGCGCCGGCGAGGTCCGAGGGCTCCGCCCCCGGCACCTCCCGCAGCCGGCCGGGATCCCGGTCGACCGCCAGGACGGCGTGTTTCGCCGCGAGGTGGCGCGCCATCGGCGCGCCGAGTTTGCCGAGGCCGATCCAGCCGACGCGCATCGCTCGCCTCCCCTCAGGCCGTCAGGGCCTTGCCCTTGGTCTCGGGCAGCAGGAACGCCGCCACCGCCATCGTGGCGTAGGCCGCCGCCGCGAAGAGCCCGATCGCCTGGCCGAGCGGCATCGTCGTCGAGAGCACGCCCACGAGCGTCGGGAAGATCGCGCCGATCGCCCGCCCGAAATTGTAGGCGAAGCCCTGGCCGACGCCGCGCACCCGGGTCGGGAACTGCTCGGTGAAGAAGGCCCCCATGGCGCTGAACACCCCCGAGGCGAAGAAGCCGAGCGGGAAGCCGAGGACCAGCATGGCGGCGTCGCCGAAGGGCACCATCGTGTAGGTCAGCACCACCGTGCCGGCCCCGATCGCGAAGACCAGGAAGGTGGCGCGCCGGCCGATCCGGTCGGCGAGATAGGCCCCCGAGAGGTAGCCGAAGAAGGAGCCGACGATCAGCACCGCGAGGTAGCCGCCGGAATTGAGCACCGACAGGCCGCGCTCGGTGCGCAGGAAGGTCGGCAGCCACGTCGTCACGGCGAAGTAGCCGCCCTGCGCGCCCGTGCTCATGAGCGCGCCCAGAAAGGTGATGCGCAGGAGCGGCGGCCGGAAGATCTCGAAGAAGGACGGCCGGTCGCCCGTCTCCGCGATCTTGGCCTGCGAGGCGCGGTAGACCTCCGGCTCCTCGATGTAGCGGCGCAGGAAGAAGACCAGGAAGGCGGGCGCGATGCCGACGAAGAACAGGGCGCGCCACGCGGTCTCGGGCGGCAGGAGCGAGAAGAACAGGGTGTAGAGGAGCGCCGCCGCGCCCCAGCCGATCGCCCAGCCCGACTGCATGATGCCGAGCGCCTTGCCGCGGTGCTCGGGCCGGATGGTCTCGCCGAGGAGCACCGCCCCCGCCGCCCACTCGCCGCCGAAGCCGAGCCCCATCAGGGCGCGGGCCACGAAGAGCTGCTCGAAGCTCTGCGCGAGCCCCGACAGGAAGGTGAAACCGGCAAACCACAGGATCGCGATCTGCAGCGTGCGCACCCGGCCCCAGCGATCGGCCAGGAAGCCCGCGAGCCAGCCGCCGATGGCCGAGGTGAGGAGCGCGGCCGTGCCGAGCGCGCCGGCCTCCGCCCGGGTCACGCCCCAGGTGGCGATCAGCGTCGGGATGACGAAGCTGTAGAGCTGGACGTCCATGGCATCGAGCGCCCAGCCGCCCACGCAGGCGCCGAGCGTTCGCTTCTCCTTGGGCGCGAGGTCCGAGATCCAGGTCCGGCCCGCGGCCGGTCCGGCGCCCGGGACGACGCCCGTCGTTGCCTCGTTCATGATCGAAACCTCCCGTGATGGATCGCGTGATGGAGCGGGCGCTCACCGCGCCCGGCCTGCTGCCCCGTGGACCGGGGTCTTGCTGTCGGGGTCCTCCGGCCGCCCTGCGGGGGGCCGAGAGACGGCCCGAGCGCATCGACGACCTCGCGCCGGCGCGCTCGCGCCCGGCGAGACGGTCAGGCGGCGCGGGTGTCGGCCGCCGGCTTGAGCCCGAAATCGTAGGCGAGGTACCGGTAGGCCCGCTCCATGCGGCGGCCGTCCGGCGCGGTGCCCGGCGGGTGCTCGGCGAAGGCGGCGACGAGCGAATCCTTGACGCCGAACACCGCGTCCGAATCGAGCCAGGGACTGTCGGCCGAGAAGACGTGGGTGATCAGCGTCTCGTGGCCGGGCGCCGCGATCATGAAATGGACGTGCGTCGGCCGGTTCGGGTGGCGGGCCGTGGCCTTGAGCATGTCGCCCACCGGCCCGTCGTCCGGGATCGGGTACCACGTCGGCATGATGGTCCAGAAGTGGAAGCGCCCCTCGGCGTCGGTGCGGAACCGGGCGCGGCCCGCGAGCCCGCCGAGGCGGTCGAGCTGCTGCACGTCGTAGGCCCCGTCCTCGTCCGCGTGCCAGACGTCGACGCTGGCGCCGCCGAGGGGCGTGCCGTCCGCCGCGGCGACCGAGCCGGTGACGAGGAGCGGCGTGCCCTCCAGCGGCCCGGCGATGTCGGCGCCGTTCGGCCGCTCGGGGGCCTCCTGCACGTAGAAGGGACCGAGCACGGTGGTCTCGGTGGCGCCCTCCGGCATGCGGTGGTTGATGGCGTCGACCAGCATCGACACGCCGAGCGTGTCGGAGAGCAGGATGAACTCCTGCCGGTGCGCGTCGCAGGTCTGCCCCGTGCGGGTCAGGAAGGCGATGCCGGCCTGCCACTCCGCGAAGGTGAGATCCACGTCGCGCACGAAGTCGTGCAGGTGGCGCACGAGGCTCGTCAGCACCGCCTTGAGGCGCGGATCGGGCGTGTCGGCGAGGCGGTCGACCACCGCCTGGGTGATGGTGTGCTCGTCGAAGTCGCGCATCGGCAAAGCCCTTCTCTGGGAATGTCCTCGAAGCGCCGCCCTTCCGGGCGGTCGTCCGCGCGTCAGCGTATCAGGGGGCCGGGCGCCTGCCGTGGAAGGCGTCGTCGAGGAGGCGGCGGATGGCCTCGCGCTCCGGCGGCCTCGGGTTCCAGTAGGGCTGGGCCACCGCCATCTCGGCCGCGCGGTCGAGCCCGTCCCGGGGCATGCCGATCGCCGACAGCGCCGTCGGCGCGCCGAGCCCGGCGGCGAGGTCGAACAGGCCCTGGGCGGCCTCCGACGCAGCGAGCGCCCGGGCGACCCGGGCCATGGCCTCGGGGGCGGCCGGCGCATTGTAGGCGGCGGCGTGCGGCAGCACGGCCGCGTGCGTCTCGGCGTGCGGCAGGTCGAAGGCGCCGCCGAGCACGTGGCAGAGCTTGTGGTGGAGCGCCATGCCGACCGTGCCGAGGCAGGCGCCGGCGAGCCATGCCCCGTAGAGCGCGTCCGAGCGCGCGGCGCGATCTCCGGGATTGTCCAGGATCCGGGGCAGCGCCCCGGCGAGCGCGCGGATCGCCTCCTCGGCCATCAGCGACACGATCGGGTTGCGGTCCTGCGCGTAGAGCGCCTCGACCGCGTGCGCGATGGCGTTCAGGCCCGAGGTCGCGGACAGGCCGGGCGGCAGCCCGAGCGTCAGGTCGACGTCGTAGATCACCGTCTCGGGCCGGATCCTGTCCGAGCGCTGGGTCGTCTTCACGGCGTCGCGGGTCTCGCCGAGGATCGGCGTCATCTCGGATCCCGCGTAGGTCGTCGGCACGATGATCTGGTCGAGATCGGTGCGCAGGGCGATCGCCTTGGCGAGCCCGGTGGTCGAGCCGCCGCCCACCGCCACCACGCAATCCGCGTCGAGACCCGCCACCCGCGCCATCGCCGCCTCCGTGACGGCGACGGGCGTGTGCATCACGGCCTCGGCGATCACCCCGACCGCGCGCGCCCCGAGCCGGGCGGCCAGCGCCTCGGCCTCTTCCCGCTGGTGCGGGGTCGCGAGCACCACGGCCCGGCCGCGCCCGAGGGCCTCCATCTCGCGCGGCACCTCCGCGAGCGTGCCGCGGCCGAAGACCACGCGGGTCGGCAGGCCGGGGAAGCGGAAGGCCTCCATCTCACGCCCCCACCGCGTAATCGACCTGATGGCGGCTCAGCCGCACGCCTTCGAGCTCCGCGCGGACCCGGCGGTGCTCCGGATGCTCCTGATAGGCCGCGAGCGCGTCGGACGTGGCGAACTCGGTGTAGAGGACGACGTCGCAGGCGTAGTCGATCCGGCTCCGGTCGAGGCCGACCTCGAGATGGACGAGGCCGGGGATCCTGCCGCGCAGCCCCTCGAAGGCCGTGCGGACCCGCTCGGCGTTGTCGGCCTTCTCGGCCGGCGACGTGCCCGCGACCCGCCACATCACGATGTGCTTGATCATCGCGTCCCTCCCCGGACGTCCCCGGGCGGCACGGAAGACCGCGCGGCGCCGGTTTCGCTGGTGTTAAATCTTCCAGGATCGCGGGATAAGTGACCGTGCGCGTGAATCAGTTTTGCGCCGGAGGCAAAACATGGACCGGCTCGGCCAGCTCGAACTCTTCGTCGCGATCGCCGAGGCCGGCACCATCAGCGGCGCCGCGGCGGCGCGCGGGGTCTCGATCGCCGCCGCGAGCCGCGGCCTCGTCGCCCTGGAGGAGCGGCTCGGCGTGCAGCTCGTCCACCGCAACACCCGCCGCCTCTCCCTGACGGACGAGGGCGGCAAGTTCCTGGCCCGCGCCCGCAGCATCCTGTCCGACATCGCCGACAGCGAGGCGGAGGTGAACGGCGCGGCGCTCAACCCGAGCGGCCTCCTGCGCGTCAGCGCCTCGCTGTCCTTCGGCCTGCTGCACATCGCGCCGCGCCTGCACGAGTACACGGCGCGCTACCCCAACGTGCGGGTGCACGTGGAAATCTCGAACCGCTACGTGGACCTCATCGATTCCGGCATCGACGTCGCCATCCGCACCCGCGAGTTCGAGCCGGACAGCAACATCACCATCCGGCGGCTCGCCGAGACGCGCCGGATCCTCGCGGCCGCGCCGGCCTATCTGGCGCGGCACGGCCATCCGGAGCACCCCGACGACCTCGTGCGGCACGCGCTCCTGCTCTACGTCTACGCCAACAATCCGAACGAACTGGCTTTGTCGCGCGGCGACGCGGTGGTGCGCGTGCCCGCGCACGGCCTGCTCGAATCGAACGACGGCCAGATCCTCCGGGCCGCGGCGCTCAACGGGCTCGGCATCCTGGTGCAGCCCACCTACATCGTCCACGACGACCTGCGGGCGGGGCGCCTCGTCCCGGTCCTCGACGACTGGGACCTGCCGCGGCTGAAGATCAACTTCGCCTATCCGACCCGCAAGCACCTCTCCGCCAAGGTGCGCTCCTTCATCGCGTTCATGACGACGTATTTCGACGCGAACGCCTTCACGGACGAATGGACCGCGACGCCCAGTCATCACCGCCGGCCTGCCTAGCCAGCCGCCCCCGGCTCGTTCGGATCACTCACCCACCAACGGAGCCGACATCGCACCCTTCGACCGCCGTGCGGCCCGGCGGTCCGGCCCGGCGGTGCGCTCAATCCCAGCGGTCCACGCGGTAGATCGTGCTCCCGAGATCCGTGCGGACGCGGATCCGGTGCCCGTGCGTCTCGTGACCGTCCGCGACGCGCAGGCCGCAGGCCGAGGCCTCCTCGCGGCCCGCGAGCACCGCGCCGCGGCTGTAGGCCTCGATCACCGCGCGGACCCCGTGCAGGTCGGCGCGCAGCACCTCGGGAAACAGGGCGATCCCGCCGTCCTGGTCGTCCACGGCGCCCTTCATCAGGAGGATGGCGCTCCGGCCCTGATGCGGCAGGTCCGCCCCGTGCCACAGGGAGGGCTGGAGCGTGATGCCCGTCACCGCGATCCAGGTATCGCCCGGCAGCCGCCAGCGCGTCGGCGCGGAGCCCTTCGGGTAGACGTACCAGTTGACCGGGTTGCGGCGCTCGGGCCGGTCCCATTGCAGGATCGGGATGGCGTCCGGCTCCTCGGCCGTGACGAGCGCGCACAGGTTCATCACCGGCTGCGTCAGCACCTCGATCCCCAGGGCCTCCGGCAGCACCGTGCGGGCGAATTTCTCCCAGGTGATGGTCTGGACGCTCGGGTCGGCCGCGGCTTCGTCGGGCTGCCGGGCCTTCCGCCGGGACGCGAGGTGCCCGAACAGGCCGCCGCGTCCGCCCGCCGACTCCGCGGCGGTCGCCTCCGCCCCGGCGGCGGGGCGCCACACCAGCTCGCACTCCTCGATCCGCGCGAAGCGGCGCCTGAGGGCCGGCCCCAGGTTCATCTGCGCGGCGAGCCGCTCGGCGGCGGCGATGGCGCCCGCCTTCGGCGCGGCCTGCGGGCGCGCGTAGAGGGTCGGGTCGAGCTTGGCCGCGAAGCGGCGCTTGATCGCCTCGATCGCCACCCCGTCCCGGATGTCTTCGAGCAGCGGACCGATCACCGTCGAGCGCGGGGTGCAGAAGCCGACCGGGGCGCCCGCGACCGCGCGCCAGACGAGGTTGTCGGCCGCGGCATCCGGCCGGCCGGCCCGGGCGGCGTGCAGCTCGTGCAGGAAGCGGGCTGGCCCGAGCACCTTCTCGCCGCGAAACAGGGCGTCCGCCTTGAGCAGGTTCAGCGCCGCACGCACGGTGCCGGGTCCGAACTCGGCCAGCCCGTGCGAGAGCGTGCGGTGCGCCTCGCGCGTCCGGGCCATCGCCTGCGAGGCGGTCAGGCTGGTCGACCGGTGGAGCGTGGCGGGCCGCAGCGCGAAGTGGGTGAAGCCGCCCGCCTGCGGCGTGCCCCAGACCGGAGCCTCGGAGAGGAAGACGCTCGTCACCGGGGCCTCCCGGACGGCCCGCGCCAGCGCGGCGACCGCCTTGAGGTAGAGGCCCGGCACCCGGTCGGCGTTCCAGACCGCCGGGACCTGCCGGCCCTTGGGGTCGATGGCGACGAGGGCGCCGAAGCGCCTCACGAAGCGCCGGCAGCAGGCACAGGTGTGGTAGGGGCGCGTCTCGGGCGGCAGATGCGCCAGGAAGACCTCGAACAGGTCCGTCGGCGCCTGCGTCGCGAACAGGTGCGGGCCGTGCTCCGTCCGCACGCGGTCGTGATGCGCCTGGAGCAGGCCGACCAGCGCGCCAAAGACCGGGTCGTCGGGCGGTCCGCCGGATGAAGTGATCGGCATCAGGTCTCCTCGGCCGTTCGCGGAGGCGGGGGGCTGCCGCAGACCAGACGTAGGAACCGCGACCGTATCATGGCCGGACCGCGAGGCGCCTCCGGCCGGCTCCGGGGATGTGTCGGCGCCCTCCCCTCGGTCACGCCGCCCGGTCTGCATCGTTTCGATGCCGGATCGTCTCACGGTCGCGCGCCTCTGCCCGCACCCCGCCGCGGCGTGACCCGGCCGTGACGTCCTTCTTCCGGGCTCACTCGCGCCAGCCCAGACGAGCGGCCTGCCTGGCAGCGCGCAGGCATCGCATCGAACGAGACAACTGACCGAACATCTGTCAGTCTCCGACCTATTCTGATGATGGGCAATCGATGAGCGGCCATGACGCACTTTCCGATGCGGCTCGTCCCGGTCATGGCGCTCGCCATTCCGGTGCCCGTCTTCGCCGCCGGTGAGCTGCCCCTGAAGCACGGGATCTTCGTCGAGACCGCCGCCGGCTGCTCCCGGGCGGCGCACGCGAACGTCGTGTCCTACTGGGGCACGCGACTGAATACCCAGCGGGTCGAGGGGCGCATCGTCGGGGTCACCCGGCAGGGGCGCGCCTACGAGGTGCGGATCATGGGCCGGGACATCGCCGAGGATCGCGCCATCGGCCGATTCGCCTGGTCGATCACCGTGCCGAGCCGCACGGCGATGACGATCGCCTCGCCCGAGGGCACGAGAGCCTATCGCTGGTGCTTCGCCCGGATGCCCTGATCCGCCGCCGCGGTTTAGGCTGCCGGACGCCGCCCCGGAGCCCGCCCGTGACCGACCGACCCCTCAACCTCCTGGCCGGCCTGCCGCCGCCCGGCACACCGGACGAAGAATTCCTGACCCTGCTGGCGCGGCCGGGCCTGCGCATCGAGCGCATCGTCTCGACCGGCCAGGCGAGCCCGCCGGGCTTCTGGTACGACCAGCCGCAGGACGAGTGGGTGCTGGTGCTCGCGGGCGCGGCGCGGCTGCGCCTCGACGGCGAGGCCGCCGACCGGAGGCTCGGCCCCGGCGACCACCTGCTGATCCCGGCGCATCTCCGCCACCGCGTCGCCTGGACCAGCCCCGACGCGCCGACGATCTGGCTCGCCGTGCATCTCGGCCCGGATCAGGCCTCCACCGTCGCGGTGAGCCCGTCATAGGCCGGCACCACGCCCTCCGGCAGGCGGCGGCGCAGGGTCTCGTAGTCGAGGTCGGTGTGCAGGTTGGTGAGGATGGCCCGGCGCGGGCGCACCTCCTCGATCAGCGCCAGCGCGTCCGAGACCGAGTAGTGCGTCGGGTGGGGCGTGTCGCGCAGGGCGTCGATGATCAGGAGGTCGAGGTTGCGCAAGGCCGCCTTGGCGGCGTCCGGCATGGTGCTGACGTCGGGCGCGTAGGCCGCGTCGGCGAAGCGGAAGCCCAGCGCCTCCTCGTTGCCGTGCGCCATCCGGAACGCGACGGCGGTGACGGGGCCGCCCGGCCCGTCGAGGGTGAGCGGCACCGCCTCGGCGAGTTCGTGCAGGTCGAGGATCGGCGGGTAGACGCTGCCGGGCGGCGCGGCGAAGCAGTAGCCGAAGCGCGCCGTGAGCAGCGCCCGCGTGGCCGCGTCGGCATGGACCGGAATGCGCCGCCGCATGTGGATCACCAGCGGGCGCACGTCGTCGATGCCGTGGGTGTGGTCGGCATGCGCGTGCGTGTACAGGACGGCGTCGAGGCGCATCACCCGCGCGTCGAGCAGCTGCTCGCGCAGGTCCGGCGAGGTGTCGATGAGCACCGTCGTCGCGGCCTCCTCCGGCGCGCGCCGGCCCTCGACGAGGAGCGAGCAGCGGCGGCGGCGGTTCCTCGGCTCGGCGGGGTCGCAGGCGCCCCAGCCGTAGCCGACCCGCGGCACGCCGCCCGAGGAGCCGCAGCCGAGGATGCGGAGCGTCAGCGCGGCCATCCGGTCCTCATGCGATGGGGGCTTCCGAGAGGGCGCCCGCCCCGGCGGTCTCGGCCCGCGCGGCCTTGTCGAACAGCGCGAAGAAATTCGCGGTGGTGAGGCGCGCGAGGGCCTCGGGCGTCATCCCGAGCGTCTCGGCGAGCACCTGCGCGGTCCGGGCGACGTAGGCGGGCTCGTTCGGCTTGCCGCGGTGAGGCTCCGGCGCGAGGTAGGGCGCGTCGGTCTCGACGAGCAGCCGGTCGCCGGGCAGGCTCGCGGCGAGCGCCCGCAGCTCCTCCGAGCGCCGGAAGGTCAGGATGCCGGAGAAGGAGACGTAGAGCCCGAGTTCGACCCCGATCTCGGCGAGGCGCCGCCCCGACGAGAAGCAGTGCAGCACCGCCCGGAAGGGCCCCCGCGCCATCTCCTCGGTGAGGATGCCCGCCATGTCGTCGTCCGCGTCGCGGGCGTGGATGACGAGCGGCAGGCCGGTCTCGCGCGCCGCCGCGATGTGGGTGCGGAAGACCCGGGCCTGCACGTCCCGGGGCGCCTTGTCGTAGTGGTAGTCGAGCCCGGCCTCGCCGATCCCGACGCAGCGCGGGTGGTGCGAGAGCGCGGCGATCTCCTCGGCCGGGATGTCCGGCTCCTCCGCGGCCTGATGCGGATGGGTGCCCACCGTGCACAGGATCTCGGGATGCGCCTCGGCGAGAGCCCGGTAGACCGCGGCCTGGCGCACCCGGGTCGAGATGGTGAGCATGCGGGTGACGCCCGCCGCGCGGGCGCGGGCCAGCACCTCGGGCAGCCGCTCCGACAGGCCCGGGAAGTCGAGGTGGCAGTGGCTGTCGACCAGCATGCCGGGTCAGGCCTCCGGCTCGACGAAGCGCGGGAAGATCGGGCTCGGGGCCGGCAGCGCCGTGCCGGGGGTCAGCCGCCCCCCCTCCCCGACCCGCGCCAGCCCCCTCGCCTCCGGCGCCACCGCCAGGAGGTCGAGGAGCGTGGCCGCCGCCGCGGGCACGAAGGGCTGCACCAGGATGCCGATCGCCCGCAGGACCTCGGCCGTCACGTAGAGCACGCTGGCCATCCGGGCCGGATCGGTCTTGCGCAGGGTCCAGGGCTCCTGGCCCGCGAAGTAGCGGTTGGCCTCCGCCACCACGCCCCAGATCTCGGCGAGCGCGTGGTGGAGCGCGTAATCCCGCATCGCCTCCCGCACCGCCGCCGGCAGCGCGTCGGCGGCGGCGAGCAGCGCGCGGTCGGCCTCCGTCAGCGCGCCGGGCTGCGGCACCGCCCCCCCGCCATTGCGCGCGATCATGGTGAGCGAGCGCTGCGCGAGGTTGCCGAGGTCGTTGGCGAGGTCGGCGTTGGTGCGGTTGACGATCGCCTCGTGCGAGTAGTTGCCGTCCTGGCCGAAGGGCACCTCGCGCAGCACGAAGTAGCGCAGGGGATCGACCCCGTAGAGGCCCGCGAGCGCGATCGGGTCCACCACGTTGCCGAGCGACTTCGACATCTTCTCGCCGCGGCTCAAGAGGAAGCCGTGGCCGAAGACGCGCTTGGGCAGCGGCACCCCGGCCGACATCAGGAAGGCCGGCCAGTAGACCGCGTGGAAGCGGATGATGTCCTTGCCGATGACGTGGAGGTCGGCCGGCCAGTGGCGCCAGCGCGGATCCGCCTCGTCGGGGAAGCCGCAGGCCGTGATGTAGTTCGTGAGCGCGTCGACCCAGACGTACATCACGTGGCCCGGCGCGCCCGGCACCGGAATGCCCCAGTCGAAGGTGGTGCGGCTCACCGACAGGTCCTGGAGCCCCGAGCGCACGAAGCTCACCACCTCGTTGCGCCGCGTCTCCGGGCCGATGAAGTCGGGGTTCTCGGCGTAGTGGGCGAGCAGCCGCTCCGCGTAGGCCGAGAGGCGGAAGAAGTAGCTCTCCTCCTCCACCCACTCGACCGGCGTGCCGGTTCTGTCCGCGCGGCGCACCCCGTCCTCGCCGAGCACGAGTTCGGATTCGTCGTAATAGGCCTCGTCGCGCACCGAGTACCAGCCGGCGTACTTCGACAGGTAGATGTCGCCCGCCTCCTCCATGCGCCGCCACAGCGCCTGGCACGCCGCGCGGTGGTCCGGGTCGGTGGTGCGGATGAAGCGGTCGAAGGCGCAGTTCAGCGTCTCCGCCATGGTGCGGAAGCGCGGCGCCATCCCGTCCACGAAGTCGCGCGGGCTCACCCCCGCCTTGGTGGCGGTCTGCTGGATCTTCAGCCCGTGCTCGTCGGTGCCGGTGACGAAGAACACGTCGTAGCCGTCGATGCGCTTGAAGCGCGCGATGGCGTCCGCGGCGATCACCTCGTAGGCGTGGCCGATATGCGGCGCGCCGTTCGGGTACGAGATCGCGGTGGTGATGGTGAAGCGTTCGCCCGCCACGCGTGGTTTCCCGGGTGAGTTCGAGGATCGGGCGGGCGAGGGCCCGCTCCCGCAAGCCTTAGAGCAAATTCAAGGGAGCGTGGACACCCCCTCCGCCCAATCCTGGCTCTAGCGCGCCGCCGCCACCTCCTCGAACACCGACAGGATCACGGGCCGCCGGTCGAGGTTGTAGGTCGCGGCCTCGCGGGCGCTGCGGGCGATGCGCTCGCTCGCCTCGGCGAGCGCGGCGAGCCGCGCCGGCGGCTCGGCGAGGCGCCGGCCGATCTCGGCGGCGAGGTGGCGCTGCACCGTGTCGAGGGCCGTCTCGTAGAGGGTGTCCGCCTCGCGCCCGCTCAGCCGCTCGGCGAGCGCCAGCACCCGGCGCCAGTCGGGGCTGGCCAGCAGCGCCTCGACCTCGTCCACGAGCGCCAGCGTGGTGGGATCGAGGAGACCCAGCGCGCGGGCGACCGAGCCCTCGGCGAGCGAGGCGGCCCGGGCCAGCACCTCGGGGGGATGGGCCGACCACGGGGGGCCGAGGCCGCGCAGCACCGCGGCCACGTCGGCCTCCGCGAGCGGGCGCAGCGCCAGCCGCCGGCAGCGGGAGCGGATGGTGGGCAGGAGCCGGCCCGGCGCGTGGCTGACGATCAGGAAGAGCGAGCGGGCCGGCGGCTCCTCGATCACCTTCAGGAGCGCGTTGGCGCTGGCGAGGTTCAGCTCCTCGGCGCAGTCGACGATGCAGATCCGGTAGCCCGCATCCGCCGCGGTCTCGGCGAAGAGGTGGAGCGCGCGCCGCGCCGCCTCGACGGTGATCTGCGTCGGCACCGTCTTGGCGCCGGGCGCCCGCTGGCGGCGCAGCAGCACGAGGTTGGGGTGCGCGAGGCTCGCCACCTGCCGGGCGGCCGGGTGGTCGGGCGGCACCGCGAGCGTGTCGGGCTCCCCCCGCCCCGCCCCGCGGGCGAGGAGGTGGCGGGCGACCCGGAAGGCGAGCGTCGCCTTGCCGATCCCCCTGGGACCGCCGATCAGCCACGCATGGTGCAGGCGCCCGGACCCGATCGCCGCCCGGAACGCCGCCTCGGCGGGCTCCTGGCCGATCAGGCGCATTTCCTCGCGCGGGCGGCGCAGCCCCGCGACCTCGCCGGGTTCGAGCTCCTCGGCGCGCGTCTCAGGCGGCATCGCTGCGCTCCTGCGGCAGGAGGCCGGGCAGGCGCCCGGCGACGGTCGACCGGACGGCGGCCGCCACCGCGTCCGGATCGCCCGTGGCGTCGATGAGCGCGCAGCGCCGCGGCTCGGCCGCCGCGATGGCCCGGAACGCCTCGCGCAGGCGCTGATGGAAGGACAGGGCCTCGGCCTCGAAGCGGTCCGGCCCGCGGGCGCTGCCGAGGTCGCGCCGCCTGGCGCGGGCGAGGCCGGCCTCCGCCGGCAGGTCGAGGATCAGGGTCAGGTCGGGGCGGGTGCGCCCGACCACGATCCGCTCCAGCGCGGCCACGCCCTCCGGGTCGACCCCGCCGGCCGCCCCCTGGTAGGCGCGGGTGGAATCCGCGAAGCGGTCGCACAGCACCACCGCGCCGCGCGCGAGCGCCGGGCGGATCAGGGTGTCGAGGTGGTCGAGCCGGGCGGCGGAGAAGAGCAGGGCCTCCGCGAAGGGGCCGTAGGGCTTGGCCGCGCCGGCCAGCAGCGCGGTGCGGATCTGCTCGGCGCGCGGCGAGCCGCCGGGCTCGCGGGTGGTGACCACCTCCCGGCCGCCCCGGCGCAGCCGCTCGGCGAGGCGGGCGACCTGCGTCGACTTGCCGGCGCCCTCCCCGCCCTCGAAGGTGACGAACACGCCCCGGCCGGCCGCCCCGCTCACGAGCGGTTCGTCAGCTTGGCGAAGGCGCCCCGCACCCAGCCGGTGCCGACTTCGAGCGCCGCATCGAGGGCGCGCTGGGTCATCGAGCCGGTGGCGACCTCCTCGGCGGTGTAGAGGGGCATGTCGAGCACGGGCTGGTCGCCGCGGCTGACCTTGAGCCGCGCCACCTCCTTGCCGCCCGCCACCGGGGCGACGAGCGGCCCCTGGTAGACGACCCGGGCGGTGATGCGGTCGGCCGAGCCGCGCGGCAGCAGGAGCCGCACCGGCTTCCTGGCGACGAGCGCCACCCGGCCCTTGGCGCCGCCGTAGGTGTCGGCCTCCGCCACGGTCTCGCCGGCGGCGAAGATCTGGCGCGCCTCGAAGGCGCGGAACCCCCAGTCGATGAGCTTGCGCGATTCCGCCGCGCGGTCGCGCGCGGTCTTGAGGCCGCTCACCACGAGGACGAGCCGCTGGCCGTTCTGCACCGCCGAGCCGGCCAGCCCGTAGCCCGATTCCTCCAAGTAGCCGGTCTTCAGCCCGTCCGCGCCGACCTCCATGGTGAGGAGCGGGTTGCGGTTCTGCTGGCGGATCTTGTTCCAGGTGAACTCGCGCTCGGCAAACAGCTTGTACTCGTCCGGGTAGGCCTCGATCAGGTGGATGGAGAGGCGCGCGAGGTCGCGGGCCGTCACCTTCTGGTCGGGGGCCGAGTAGCCGGTGGCGTTGCGGAAGGTCGAGCGGGTGAGCCCGATCTCGCGGGCGCGCCGGTTCATGATCTGGGAAAAGTTGTCCTCGGTGCCGGCGATGCCCTCGGCGGCGGCGATCGAGGCGTCGTTGCCCGACTGCACGATGATGCCGCGCAGGAGGTCCGGCAGCTTCACCTTGCTGTTGAGCTGGGCGAACATCGAGGAGCCGCCCCCGCCCGCCCCGCCCCGCTTCCAGGCGTTCTCGCTGATCGGGAACTCGCTCTCCTGGGTGAGCCGGCCCTTGCGCAGCTCGTCGAAGATCACCTCGACGGTCATCAGCTTGGCCATGCTGGCCGGGGAAAACAGCTCGTCGGCGGCTTTTTCGAACAGCACCGAGCCGGAATCCGCGTCGATCAGGATCGCGTGCGGCGCCTGGGTCTGGAAGCCCTGCGCCCGCGCCGCGGTGGCGAGCCCCACCGCGAGCAGACCCGCCGCGACCCGCGCGAGGATCCGTCCCGCCTGCCCTGCGCGCCGCGCCCGTTGCCCTGCCAGAACCGCCATGCCGTCACCATCCGGGTTGCCGGGGCACTCTGCCGCCCCGGGATGTGCGGTGCAACCGCGGCGGCGTCCGCCCGGGCGGCGGGAGTGCCGGTTCCCCGGCGGTTCGGATGCCGCGTCAACGGCTTGGGGGCCATCGTCGCAGCCCGGCGGACGTGCTGCGCGATCCGGTCGACCGGCCTCGCCCGCGCGGCCGATCAGAGCATCCCGTCAGAGCATCCCGGCGACCTTGGCGCGCGGGCCGGCGGGCATGCGCTCCGGCGCGCGCTCGACGATCGCGGTCTGGCCGCGGCCCGCGGGATGCGGCGGCGCCCCGGTGAGCCGCAGCGGCGCGGAGAGCGGCAGCGGGCCTGCATGCCGCGCCGCGGCGGAGCCGGCCGGGGCCTTGGCGACCGAGGCGGCGAGCATGGCCTGCGCCAGCCCGTTGCGGTCCTTCGGGCCGGCGACGGGCGCGGGAGCCGGCGCGGCGAGGCGCTGGGGCGCGGCCGGCGCCGGACGGGGCATCTCGGCGAGGCGGAGCGGCGCGGCGCGCGGCGCCTCCGCGATCCGCACGGGCGCGGGCCGCGGGCGCTCCACCACCGAGGGCACCGGCTCCGGCAGGGGCTCGGGCCGGCGGAGGGCCAAGGGGCGGGTTTCGGCAAGCGCCTGAGGACGGGTCTCCTCCCCGGCCTCGGCCAGCATGATGCTGCGGGTGCCGGCCGGGCGGCCGTCGGTGCGCAGCGTCGCCATCAGCTTGCGGTCGTCGCTTCCGGCCACCGAGGCCTTGCCGACGTACTCGACCCGCACCCGGGTGGTCCCCTGGCGCCGGAAGTCGAGGGCCTCGGCCACGCTCTGCGAGACGTCCATCAGCCGGCCGGCATGGTAGGGACCGCGATCGTTCACCCGCACCACCATCGAGTGGCCGTTGGCGATGTTGGTGACGCGGGCGTAGCTCGGCAGCGGCAGGGTCGGGTGCGCGGCGGCGACCGAGAAGCGGTCGAAGACCTCGCCGTTGGCGGTCAGGCGCCCGTGGAAGGCGGTGCCGTACCACGAGGCCAGCCCCTCGCGGACGTAGCCCCGCGGGTTCTCGCGCGGCACGTAGGTGTGGCCGGCCACCACGTAGGGCTTGCCGACCATCGCGCGCCCGCCGCCCTTCGGGATCGGGTCGTTCTCGCCGTAGAGCCGGGGGCTCGGGGCCACGCCGTATTTCGGGTCGACCTGCCGGCCGGCCTTGGCGGTCATGCCGGGCGGGGGCGAGCCGGCGCAATTGGCCGTCAGCAGCGCCGCGCCCGCCACGGCGGCGAGCCGGGCCGCTCCGCCCCACCGGCCTGCTCCGCCCGGATCGCTGGTCCGCCCGGAGATCCGTTCGGACGCGCCGTCGCCGTTCGAAGATCCCGCCATCGTTCGCGACCGCCCCGTGTACGCACCACTCCGGCGCTCGGCGGCTCAAGGCCCCGTTTGAGCCCGCCGCCTGGCGCCGTTCCGTCCCTAGAGTGACGGGACGGGCTGAACGAAAGCTTGACGCTGGGGGTGAGTCAACGACGCGGCGCGGCCTTGCGCGCCCCACGAGGACAGCGTCTCAAGCCCTTGCGGGGACAGGGGAATGCCGATCCGTCGGAGATTTTACGGGCACCCGGCGGGATCTCGCGGATCACCTCAGCACGGCCGCGCAAGTCCTTGCCGGCGCGGGGCTTATCGGGATTCCCGGTCCGATGCGGCTGCGCCGCGGCGAGCCCTACCCGATCCCCAGGTCCCTTCAGGCGCTCGCCCCGGGCGATCCGTTCGGAGCCGGCGGCGACCCAGGCGACGGGCGGGACGGCGCCAGGGGAGACCGCGAACAGGAGAACGCGAGCACCCGCACGTGGTTGGAGAACCTTCCTCCCGCGAGCCCGGATCGGAGCCGGGAAGGCCGATCACGAGAGCGGCATCCGATCGCGCTGCCATCGGATGCCGCTCTCGTCCTTGATCTTCGCGCGCCCTTTCGCCGAACCGGAGGCCGCGTCGGCGCAGCGCGCTCTAATCGGTCCCCCGCACCGTCACACCCTTCTGGCCGGTGTGAGCCGAGATGAAGCTCGTTCCGTTGGCATCCTTGCCGACCCGGAAGACGATGCCGGGAAAGCTGAACTGGATGTTGACCACGCCGCCCGTGACCTGATCCAGCTCGCCATCCGCAAGCTCGTCATGCGCGTGCTCGTCCGTCCGAGCCGTCCGGCCATCCGTCGCCATCCGCATCCGCTCCTCCTGTGAGGCCAAGCCCGTGGATCAGGCCCGATGCAGGATAGGCGGTGGACGGTGCCGGGGCGGTGAGACCGCGCACACGGCATCGACCGCCGGTCCGGACGGAGAGCCGCCGGAACGCGCTCGTATAGCGCAGCGGGGGGGGGGGG